>BQJA01000004.1 GCA_021604405.1 Nitrosomonas sp.
AGCATCAGTAACTGCCTTTACTAGCATTTTTTGCTCAAATTCCTTTTCACCCATTGGGTGGCTCCTTCAATTGATCATAAAACCTTTACAGTACTATGATTGAGTTATTTCTTGTAGGCTTAACCGAGGAAAATAGGATTATGCCCATGAACATCGGCAGCGTGTTTCGCTGCCGACCTATCCATTTGAACGACAATCTTACTGGATTAAACCGGAAAAGCAGGGCGGCCATGTTTCACATGCCGCAAAAGCGCAGTCACGCTCGCTCAATGATTGGTTTTATGTGCCATCCTGGCGACGGGTTGACAAGCTTGAATATGAAAGTTTTGCCCCTAAAACAACCGGGTTTTATTTGATTTTTAAAAGTGAGAATGGCGTTGATGAGGCTTTGATCAAGCATTTATTAACTTATGGCATTGCGTCAGTCATCGTATCTGCGGGTACTGTGTTTCAGCGCAATAATGAACACAATTACACCATACGTCCTGATGAGAAAAACGATTATGCTCAATTGATTCAGTATTTCCGTAATGAAAACAAGTTGATTCAGCATATTTTCTATTTCTGGAGCGTAACCTTGAACGGTGAGGGGTTAACTCAGGCAGAAAGCTTATCGAGACACTTCTTCGGTTTATTTTATCTAGGCAATGCACTGGAAAGTAACAAATCAATTCTTGCGCCGAATGAAAGAACGGAAATCACTATTGTGACCAATCAATTTGCGGATGTTACCGGGAATGAGGCGCTATATCCTAAGAAGGCATTATTAACGGGACCATGCAAGGTGATTCCGCAAGAGTATGCTTACCTGAATTGCCGCTTGATTGATGTTGAATCGCCGACGCCGGGCAGTGCTGCCGAATCACAGCTGGTTAAACAGATCCTCGCCGAGTCGCAAACAGATGCTGAAAACTCAGTAATTGCTTACCGAGGGCCGCACCGTTGGGTTCAATTTTTTGAGTCTGCGCATTCTTCCACATCGATGGTTAACCGATTTAAAACGGGTGGCGTTTATTTTATTACGGGGGGCCTAGGAGGCATCGGTTTGACACTGGCGGAATATTTGGCCCAAAAATTCCAGGCCAAATTGGTGTTATTGGGACGCACGCCAGTTCCGCCTCGTGAAAGCTGGGCAGAAATACTGTCCGCGCCTGACAAAGGCGCATTGTATCAAAAAATTAAAAGCATCATTAAACTGGAGGAGCTGGGCGCCAAAGTATTGGCATTGAACGCAGATGTTGCAAAATTAAGCGAATTACAGACAGCGGTAACGCAAGCGCGCCATGATTTTGGTGCCATCAATGGTGTTATTCATACTGCCGGTGAGGTAAGCGGCGGATTAATGTTCTCGAAAACAGAGGAGATAATTTCGCGGGTTTTTGCGCCTAAAGTGCGCGGAATGCAGGTATTACAAACAATATTTAAGGATGACTCGTTGGATTTCATGTTGCTGTGTTCTTCATTGGCTACGATAGCGGGCGGACTCAGTAAGGTCGATTATTGTGCGGCCAATGCATATCTGGATGCGGTTGCTCATTATGCTTACCGTAAAAATACCTATCCGACCATTTCTGTTAATTGGGATAGCTGGCGGGATGTCGGTATGGCAGCAAGTATGGAGATTCCTGATGGAGTGGGTATCGCCCCAAAAGAGGGAGCAGAGATATTTGAACGTATAGTGAATGGTCCAAATATTCCTCAAGTAATTATTTCAACAGTAGATTTGCAGACTCGATTGCGTCAAACCCAGAAAGATCTGATTGCTCAGCCTTTTAACTTTACACCGCCTGCACAGAAAGCAGGGAAATTCTCGAGACCTGCACTGCAAACAATTTTTAAATCGCCAGAAAGCGAATTGGAATTAAGTATCGCGGAAATTTGGCAGAGTCTCCTGGGTATAGAAGCCATCGGCGTTGATGACAATTTATTCGAGCTGGGGGGTGATTCACTACTGGGAATTCAGTTGTTAACCCGAGTTAGAGCCGCTTTTTCTGTGGATTTGCATCCAGCCGATTTTTTTAGGTCGCCAACAATCACGGCTTTGGCGGCATTAGTCGAGACTAAACTGCTTGATGAGATTGAATTTACTAGATGACAAAAGACAATAGCGACCTTGCCCGGCGACGGGCTCGCCTGACGCCTGAGCAGCGACGGCGGCTGAAACAACGGTATCAGATAATTCGTAGCAGGACGGACCAAACTTTCCCTATTTTACGTCGTCAAGCCAGTGATCCTACACCGGTATCTTACGCCCAGCATCGCCACTGGTTTTTATGGCAATTGGATCCTCAGAGCACAGCGTATCACCTGAATGGTGTACTGCACCTGTTAGGGGAACTTGATGTTGACGCGCTGCGGTCTAGTTTTCAAATGCTGGTGAGGCGGCATGAATCGTTGCGCACGGTTTTCCGCATCAATGCAGAAGGGCTGCCGGAACAAATCATAGAATCAGAAAGTAAATTTGAATTGACAGTACTCAATCTGAGCGATTTGCCAGCAGCGCATCGCGACGGCCGCGTGCGTGAAGAAGCGATCCGGATCAACACGACGCCGTTTGATTTGACGCGAGGTCCGCTGTTGCGCGTTGCATTGATCCAGGTTGCGCCAGCAGAGCATCATCTGGTGGTCGTGATGCACCATATTATTTCAGACGCCTGGTCCAATCGCATTGTTATCGATGAATTTGCTGCGTGCTATCGTTCGCATATCGAAGGACAGTTGTTATGCCTGCCGGCGCTTCCGGTTCAATACGCTGACTATGCGCAATGGCAACGCAACTGGCTGGAAGCAGGAGAGAAAAAACGGCAGCTAATATACTGGCGCAATCAGTTAGGTGAAGAGCAGCCGGTGTTGCAATTGCCGACTGACCACGCGCGTTCGTCGAACAGCAGTTACCAGGCGGCGCAGTATGCCTTTACTTTGCCCGGTGCACTGGTCGCTCGCTTGCAATGCCGGGCGCAGGATCAGAGCGCCACACTGTTTATGGTACTGTTGGCGGGTTTTCAGGTATTGCTGTATCGCTATACCGGACAAAGCGACATTCGCGTAGGAATACCGATTGCCAATCGTCATCGCGTGGAAATAGAAAATGTCGTGGGCTTATTCGTAAATACTCAGGTGATGCGCAATATGATCGATAGCCGCATGCCGCTGAGCGTAATACTGAAACAAGTCCGAGAAGCCGCTTTGGGTGCGCAAGCATACCAGGATCTGCCATTTGAGGAGCTGGTTGAAGCACTGCAACCTGAACGAAGCTTGAATCAAAATCCACTGTTCCAGGTCATGTTCAATCACTATCGCGAAGACTATCGCGCGCTGGCGCAACTGCCCGGATTGACGGTCGAAGAATTTCAGCTGAGCGAACGAGACGCACAGCTTGAATTGACGCTGGATATCGTCGAGAAGCCGGATGCGCGGATTGACGCACGTTTCACTTATGCCGCCGAACTGTTTGAAACGGATACAGTAAAACGGTTGAGTGAACATTACCTTTTGGTATTGGAACAACTGGCTGATACGCCGCAAAAGTGTGTAGGCGACATTGCGTTATTGAGCGCAGCGGAATGGCGACAGCTCAAGGGCTGGGGAGTCAACGAACGGTGCTATGCCGATAGCGAGCCGGTGCATCGGCAGTTTGAACGGCAGGTGAGTGAACGTCCTGATGCGACAGCGCTTATTTTTGGCGATACGGAACTCAGTTACGCGGCGTTAAACCAGCGATCGAATCGGCTGGCGCACCGGCTTATTGCGCTGGGGATTAAGGCAGAAACCCGTGTGGGAATTGCAGTTGAGCGATCTATCGAGATGATTGTGGGTCTGCTCGCAACGCTCAAAGCAGGGGGTGCCTATGTGCCACTGGATACGAATTACCCGCAGGACCGTTTGAATTACATGGCGATGGATAGCGGTATTGAGGTACTGCTGACACAAAGTCATATCACGGAACGTATTTCACTGCCTGTAGCGTGCGAAATATTGGCACTGGACAGGCTTGATCTGACGAGAGAATCCGAACGCAACCCGAACATAACATATTGCGGCGAGCAACTCGCTTACATTATTTATACCTCCGGTTCCACAGGCAAACCAAAAGGCGTATGTATCCGCCATCATGCATTGGCTCATTTCATAATGAGCATGCTAGAGTCACCTGGCTTGGAAGCTGGCAATACACTGATATCAGTTACTGCATTTTCATTTGATATCGCCGGATTGGAGATTTACTTGCCTTTAAGTGCGGGCGCCCGGTTAGTCCTGGCACCCTGGACAATAAGTCAGGACGGACCCATGCTGGTGCGTTTACTCAACACTTATCGACCAGATGTATTTCAATCGACACCTGCTGGATGGCGCGTACTACTGGCAGCAGGATGGAAAGGTTCGCAGGCAGGGAACGCCTTCTCTCTGAAATGTTTATGTGGAGGAGAGGCGTTATCAATCGACCTGGTTGATCAGTTGCAGGCGTTGAATGTTGAGTTATGGAATATGTATGGGCCCACTGAAACAACTATCTGGTCAATTGCCGGAGAAATCAATCAGAGAGAGGCATTACTCGGCACACCCATTGCCGCTACCCGGTTGTATATTCTCGATGCAGAAATGAATCCGGTTTCGTGCGGGATGCCGGGAGAGTTATATCTCGGTGGTGTTGGACTCGCACGGGGTTATTACAATAAACCGGCCTTAACTGCGCATCGATTTATCGCTGACCCATTCAGTGAAAATGGGGAGCGACTTTACCGCACGGGAGACCTGGTGCGATGGCAGTCGGGGGGACGGATTGAATACCTGGGGCGCCTAGATCATCAGATTAAGATCAGAGGTTTTCGTATTGAGTTGGGAGAGATTGAAGCACAATTGTCGTTGCAGCCGCAAATCCGGGAAGCGGTGGTGGTAACAATAGAAAGGCTGGATAGCATAATTTTGGTTGCCTACATTTGTTGTCAACCAGGAAGTAATGTTGATACGACTGAACTGCGCGATACCCTGGCAAAATCACTGCCAGACTACATGATTCCATCGGCAATCGTCATATTGGAAAGCCTGCCACTGAATGCGAGTGGCAAGGTTGATCGAAAAATGCTTCCCGAACCAGAATTTATCAATGCGGCTCAATACGAAGCGCCCCAGGGTGAAGTGGAAGAAGCGCTGGCGGCGATTTGGATGGAGGTGCTGAATCTTAGCCGGGTGGGACGGCAGGATCATTTCTTTGAGTTGGGGGGACATTCACTGTTAATCCTGCAGGTTCAACAGAAACTGCAAAGTAGCCGGTCCATTTCACTACCGTTGCGAATTTTTTTTGAGCACCCGGTTTTGCAGGATATCGCTGCGACGATACAGGCGAATTCTTCGGCTTCCAGTGACAGCCGTCAATTGGATGAAATGTCTGCGTTACTTGATTTATTGGAGAATTGATTGGAATTGAATAATCAGGATATTGCCGCGCGGTTTTCCGCACTTCCTGCTGACAAGCAAAAGGCGTTTCTCAATGCATTAAAGGAACGGGGCATTAATTTTTCTTTGCTTCCTATTGTTCGGCAATCTTCGGAAAACCGTCCGATTCTTTCCTATGCGCAGCAGCGACATTGGTTTTTATGGCAACTGGATCCGCAAAATACGGCATATCATTTGAGTGTTGCGCTGCGTTTGCTTGGAGAATTGAATATCGAGGCCTTGCAAACGAGTTTCCAGATGCTGTTGACACGGCATGAATCACTGCGCACGGTTTTTCAGATTAATGATGCGGGGATACCGCAGCAGCGAATTAATGCAGAAGGGAAATTCGAACTGATTCGAATTGACCTGAGCGAGTTGCCTGTTGCACAACGGGACAGACGTGTGCATGAAGAAGCAATCAGAATTAATGCCACGCCGTTTGATTTGACTCAGGGACCATTACTGCGCGTAGCATTGATTCGGGCTGCGGCGGAAGACCACCATCTGGTTGTCGTGATGCACCACATTATCACGGATGCATGGTCCAATCGCATCATTATTGACGAATTTACCGCGTGTTATCGCGCGCAGGTGGAAGAACAGACGTTTTCGTTGCCACCGCTTGCGATTCAATATGCCGATTATGCGCTATGGCAGCGTAACTGGCTGGAAGCTGGAGAGAAAGCGCGGCAGTTAAACTACTGGCGACGCCAACTGGGCGTAACGCATGCGGCATTGCAACTGCCTACTGATCATCCGCGTTCATCGGTAGCTAACTATCGGGCAACTCGACATGATTTTGTGTTGCCAGTTTCACTGGCGGCCCGGTTGCAGCGTCAAGCACAGGAACAGGGAACAACTCTTTTTATGATATTGCTGGCGGGGTTTCAGGCATTGTTATACCGCTATACCAGTCAAAATGATGTGCGCGTGGGCGTGCCGATTGCCAATCGTCACCGGTTGGAAATAGAAAACGTTGTGGGTTTGTTCGTCAACACGCAGGTATTGCGAAGCACGATTGATAGCCGCACCCCGTTGAGCATGATCCTGGACCAAACCCGCGAAGCTGCTCTGAATGCACAGACGTACCAGGATCTGCCATTTGAACAGTTGGTGGAAGCGCTGCAGCCGGAGCGGAGCCTGTATCAGAACCCGTTGTTCCAGGTCATGTTCAATCACTTGCGTGAGGACTATTGCGCACTGCGGCATTTGCCCGGCTTGACCGTTGAAGAATATGAACTGGGCGAGCGTGGTGCACAACTTGAACTGACGCTGGATACAGTAGAGAACCCGAACGGATGTATTGACGCGCGTTTTACTTATGCCGCTGAGCTATTTGAAGCGGGCACGATGAAACGGTTGAGCGAACACTATCTAAGGGTGCTGGATCAATTGGCTGACGACCCGCATCGCTGTGTCGGCGATATTGCGTTATTAAGTGTAGCGGAATGGCAACAGCTAGCGCGATGGGGGGTCAATCAATGGCGATATGCTGATACAGAGCCGGTGCATCGGTTGATCGAGCGGCAGGTCAATGAACAACCATTCGCGACGGCGCTTATTTTTGGCGATTCAGCACTCAGTTATGCGGAATTGAACCGGCGGGCGAACCGGTTGGCCCACCAGTTGATTGCTTTGGGCGTAAAACCCGAAGACCGGGTAGGCATTGCTGTGGACCGCTCGATTGAGATGGTGATTGGATTGCTGGCGACGCTAAAGGCGGGCGGTGCGTATGTGCCGCTGGATCCCGCATATCCTGAGGAAAGGCTAAATCACATGGTGGCCGACAGCGCAATTGAGCTTCTGCTGACACAAAGCCATGTCAAAGAACAGATTCCGCATGCTGGGAACTGCCATGTGCTGGAGCTGGATAGGGTCGATTTGTCAGACTGGCCGGCACATAACCCTCAAGTGGGATTGCACGGGGAACATCTTGCTTACATCATTTATACCTCCGGCTCTACTGGAAGACCTAAGGGTGTGGGCGTAGCGCATGGGCCGCTGGCAATGCATGTGCAATCTATAGGCGAACTTTACGGCATGACAACGGCAGACCGTGAACTGCAATTTGCCTCGATTAATTTTGATGGTGCGCATGAACGCTGGCTTGTGCCGTTGGCTTTTGGTTCAGCGTTGATGCCGCGGGATAACGAATTATGGTCGGTTGATCATACCGCTGCTGAAATAGCCAAACACCGCATTACGATTGCTTGCTTTACGCCGAGTTATTTACAGCAATTGGCGGATTTTTCCGGTCGGACTGGCCGTGACCTGCCAATTCGTTCCTACACAGTGGGCGGTGAAGCAATGAGTCGTATTGGTTTTGATTCTGTTCAGCAGACACTGCAACCGCCGCGCATTATTAATGGCTACGGTCCTACTGAAGCAGTGATAACCCCGCTAATTTTCAAGGCATACGCCGATACGCATTTTGATTCGGATTATCTTCCGATCGGTTCAGTGGTTGGCGACCGCGCCGCTTATATTCTGGATGCTGATATGAACCCGGTTGCGCAGGGTGTGGCCGGCGAGCTGTATCTCGGCGGAAGGGGGCTGGCGCGTGGTTATCTGAACCGAACGGCGCTGACAGCGGAACGGTTTGTGGCGGACCCTTTTGATGAGAATGGAGGACGGATCTATCGCACGGGAGATCTGGCGAGATGGCGGACAGATGGACAAATAGAATATCTGGGACGGCTCGATCATCAGGTCAAGATAAGAGGTTTTCGCATTGAACCGGGTGAGGTAGAAACGCAGTTACTGCTGCAACCGGAAGTCAGAGAAGCGGTGGTGGTGGCGAAGGAAGGGCCAGGCGGCGCGAGGTTGATTGGTTATGTACTACTGCATGCGGGTAACGAAGTGGATATGGCTGAACTGCGTGGATCACTTGGCAAATCATTGCCCGACTATATGATTCCAGCAGCCATCGTTGTGTTGGAGAGCTTGCCGCTGAATGCGAATGGCAAGGTGGATCGGGCACTGCTGCCCGAGCCGGCGTTCGCAGGCATGGACGGTTATGAAGCACCACAAGGCGAAGTGGAAGAGATATTGGCGGGAGTGTGGAAAGAGGTGCTGGGAATCACCGGTGAAGTTGGACGTAATGCTAATTTCTTCGAACTGGGCGGGGATTCCATTCTTAGTCTGCAGATTGTCACCAAATTGCGCCGGGCTGGCTGGAAAATAACGCCGCGGCAATTGTTTGAGCGGCAGACAATTGCCGCGCTGGCAGGTAGTGCTAAGCCACTGGTAGAGATTGCTGAAACGATTTATGCGCAGCGTGACCTGCCGGATATCACGGCGCCAATTCCTATGTTGCCGATTCAGCTGGATTTTTTTGCGCAAACAATAGCCAGAAGGTGCCACTGGAATCAGGCAGTGCTGCTTAAGAATCGCCAATCAATTGATGCAGAACGGTTGAATCAAGCATTAAAAGCTGTTGTGCAGCATCATGATGCGTTACGCTTTTGTTACAAGAAAGCGAATGTTCAATGGGAGCAAACGATTGCTGAATCAATTGCGCAGGATATTTTGTGGGTTCGGAACGCCGCAAGCGATGAACAATTATTGACCTTGTGTAATGAAGCTCAGCGCAGTCTGGATCTGCAACAAGGGTTGCTGATGCGCGCAATGCTGGTGGAAATGGCCGATCAAACCCAGCGTTTGCTGCTGGTCGTTCATCATTTAATAATTGACGGTGTTTCCTGGCGTATTCTGATCGAAGATCTAGAAACGGCATATTTTCAGATCAATAACCATGAAAGCATCAGGTTGCCCGAAGCGACTGCAGGTTTCTTTGCCTGGGCGCGCCGACTGCAACAGTATTCTGACCGCTACTCGGCAGAGTTTTCCTATTGGCAAAGCCGGGTGAGTGAGCCTGTTTCACTTCCTTGTGATTTCCCCCGTGGTTCCAATAGTGTATTCAATTTTACCCGCATAACTGCGAAGCTTGATCAGACGCAAACACAGGCATTGCTTAAAGACGCGCCAACCGCCTATCGCACCCAAGTGAATGATTTGCTGCTTGCCGCGTTAGGCGGCGCGTTATGTCGCTGGAGCGGGAACCAGAAGATTGTAGTGGATCTTGAAGGCCATGGACGCGAAGACCTATATCCTGATATCGATCTATCCAGAACGATCGGATGGTTTACTACGCTGTTTCCGATCCTACTTGATCCATTGGAGGATTTGTCGCAAAGAATTAAGCATGTTAAGGAGAATCTCCGGCAGATTCCCAATAAAGGATTAGGTTACGGTGTATTTAAACACTATGGCGCAGTAGCGCAACGTGAAATTATCGATGCCCTTCCCAAAGCGCAAGTGGTATTTAATTATTTGGGGCAATTCGATACCAGCTTCGGAAAACAGTCTCCCTGGGTGTTGGCCGATGAGCCGATAGGTGATTTGATGGATTGCGGTGTGATACAGCAGCATGATCTGTCAATTAACAGTCATATCTACAATGGTGAGCTTTGTCTGGAAATCAATTACAGTGATGCACGATATGCCGCGACTAACATCAAGGCATTTATAAAAATCCTGTTAACTGAGCTTGAATCAGTCATCGCCCATTGCAGAAGCTGTGTTCGCGGGGTAACGCCATCTGATTTTCCTTTGATGGCGATTACTCAGGATGAATTGGATTGCTTGCCGGTCCCAGTAGAACGACTTGAGGATCTTTATCCGCTTTCACCGATGCAAACTGGCATACTGTTTCATAGTGTGTTCGATAGGGATGGCGGTATGTATCTCAATCAATTGAGCGCCGATATTGATCACTTGTCGGTCGAGCGCTTCAAAGCTGCCTGGCAAGCGGCGATCGACCGTCATGAGATATTGCGGACTGGTTTCGTGCAGGAAGGAAAAATACCACTGCAATGGGTCGCAAAAGCGGTTGAATTACCTTTCATTGTGCATGACTGGCGCAATCAGAGAACGCACCCTTTGGCCTATCAGCAGCGTGATCTTGATGTGCTTGCGCAATCCGAGTATAGGTTGGGTATCGGTCTGAAAAGACCGCCGCTGATCCGGATAGTTGCTATCCGTCTCACCGATACCCGATATCATGTCATTATGACCATTCATCATCTTCTGCTGGATGGGTGGAGTACTTCTCAATTGCTCGGTGAGGTGCTGCGGCAGTATGGTGGTGAGACATTACCAGCGCCGCATACGCGCTTTCGGGATTTTATTGAATGGTTGCGCGCCCGTGATCAGCACGCATCCAAAACGTATTGGCAAGGGCGGTTGCGTCATGCCGCTGAGTCGACCCGGTTATCAGATGTGTTTTCAGCGTCAACATCACATAAGGGCTATGGAGAAACCACCCGTCCACTCGGGCAATCCATCAACGATGACTTGGTTCGTTTCTGCAAACGTGAGCACATTACCGTTAATACATTAATACAAGCTGTGTGGGCTTTGTTGCTTGGTTATTATACGGGTCAGCAAACAGTTATCTTTGGCGTGACTGTAGCGGGCAGGCCGGCAGACTTGCCGGGATCAGATCAGATACTCGGGCTATTTATCAATACGCTGCCGGTGAGTGTTGCACTGAAACCTGAACTGACCGTCGGTGAGTGGCTGCGAGATTTACAAAAACAGAACCTCACTTCCCGCGAACACGAGCATACCCCGCTATATGAAATTCAGCGCTGGATGGGGCAAAGCCGGGAAGGGCTGTTTGATAGTATTTTAGTTTTTGAAAACTATCCTATTGACGAAGCCTTCAAACAGCACACGCCGGGTGGACTCGTTTACTCCGGCGTCAAATGTCGTGAAGCGACCAATTATCCGATGACCGTATCGGTTGTGGAAAATAATGGATTAATCTTGCAATATGGCTATGCCTGCAAAGATTTTTCAGAAGCAACGGTTAACCGTATTGCAAAGCATATTGAACATTTGCTGCGTGAGATCATACGAAGCGGGGTCAAATGCTTGGGGGACATTAAGCATTTAAAACCGGCGGAATGGAAACAACTGGAAAACTGGGGGATCAATGCAAGGCGTTACGAATATACTGAGCCAGTACACCATTTGATCGAGCGGCAAGTGCGTAAGCATCCTGACGCGACGGCACTCATTTTTGGCGAGACCGCGCTCAGTTATGCGGAACTTAACCGTCTGGCGAATCGATTGGCGCATCAATTGATTGCGTTGGGTATCAAGCCAGAGAGTCGGGTAGGAATCGCTGTGGAACGCTCGATCGACATGGTGGTCGGGATTCTGGCGACGCTTAAAGCAGGCGGCTCGTACGTGGCGCTTGATCCGGACTATCCACGGGAACGATTGAACTACATCGTAGCGGACAGTGCGATTGAATTGCTGCTGACGCAAAGCTCGTTGCGGTTGCGGGTGCCACAGACTGAGGATTGTCATGTTCTGGAAATGGACATTCCGGATGTGGGTGGCTGGCCGGAGAGCGACCCTGATGTGAGACTGCACGGCGCGCAAATAGCCTATATTATTTATACCTCAGGATCTACAGGAAAACCTAAAGGCGTCGGGGTGGCTCATCATGCACTGGTTGCGCATACATACGTTTCTATAGAATTCTTTAAATTGTGCAGCACAGACCGGATGCTGCAGTTTTCAACCATTAATTTCGATGGTTTTATTGAACAGCTTTTTCCGCCTTTATGCGCGGGTGCGGCCGTTGTTTTGCGTGGTCCCGCATTATGGGATAGTGAAACCTTCTACCGCGAATTGTTGGATAAGCGAATAACCGTCGCTGATCTAACGACAGCATATTGGTTTTTGCTGGTACAGGATTTTGCTAATCAGGGATTTCGCGACTACGGTTTGTTACGGCAAGTACATGCAGGCGGTGAGGCCATGCCACCAGAAGGCATAAAAGCCTGGCGCCAAGCAGGCCTGACTGATGTTACCCTGCTGAATACCTATGGGCCGACAGAAGCGATTGTCACTGCCACAGTTGCTGATTGTGGTGTGAAAGATTTAGATCATCTTCAGGAATCACCGCAGGTTTCGATCGGAAAACCACTGCCAGCACGCCATATATATATACTTGATGCCAACTTGGCGCCTGTAATGCCCGAAATTCCCGGAGAACTCTGTATTGGTGGAGAATTACTCGCACGCGGTTATTTGCAACGACCTGCATTAACTGCGGAACGGTTTATCGCGGATCCTTTCGATGACCAGGGAGGGCGTCTTTATCGTACAGGTGATCTGGCGAAATGGCGTTCGGATGGGCAAATAGAATACCTTGGGCGGCTGGACCATCAGGTTAAAGTCAGAGGGTTCCGCATTGAACTCGGGGAAATAGAAACCCAGCTGTTATTGCAACCGGAAGTAAGAGAAACCGTGGTGATCGCTAAGGAAGGACCAAGCGGGACAAGATTAATTGCTTATATATCGCTGCATGCATGCGATACGTTTGATACTACCCGGTTGCGGAAATCAATAGGCAAGACTTTGCCGGACTACATGATGCCATCGGCAATTGTCGTTTTGCAGAATCTTCCGCTCAATGCGAACGGTAAAGTGGACCGCAAATTGCTTCCCGAGCCGGAATTTATCAATACCGATCAATACCAAGCACCGCAAGGCGAAGTAGAAACGGCGCTAACCGCGATTTGGGCTGAAGTGTTAGATCTTAGCCCGATAGGACGCAACGATAACTTTTTCGAACTGGGCGGGGATTCTATTCTCAGCTTGCAGGTTGTTACCAACGCGCGCCGGAAGGGTTGTCATATCACGCCGCGACAGTTGTTTGAGAAACAGACAGTTGCTGCACTGGCAAAGGTGGCAGAGATTGCACCGGAACCCGTAAATGGCGAAATTGCACCTGACAATGTACATGCTTGCCTGGAAGATTATCTTGATGCCGGAATAATAGCGACTTTGCCGTTCGGAAATAATGAAATCGAAGATATCTATCCATTATCGCCGACCCAGGAAGGGATGTTATTCCACACGCTTGAAGCGCCTGGCACCGGACTTTGCATTAGTCAGGTCAACGTAGAAGTTGAAGGGCTTGATGCCGAGCGGCTAGCGCGTGCCTGGCAAGAAATGATCGCACGGCATACCGTATTACGTACGGGTTTTTTATGGCAAACAGGACTTGCTCGTCCATTACAGCTTATTTATAAACAGGCCGGGGCAAATGTTGTTCATCTGGATTGGCGAAAAAAAGATTGCCTGAATGAACAAATCATTGCATATGCAGACCAAGAACTGAAGGGGGAATTTGACTTTCTGAGTCCCCCTCTGGCGCGCCTAATTCTGATCCGAATAGACGATAACCGCCATCAGGTGATATGGACCAAACACCACATATTGCTGGATGGTTGGGGTGATTCTATCCTGATCAGCGATTGGCTGCGCTGCTATAACGGCGAAGTGCTTACACAACCCGGGCCGGATTATCGTGTCTATGTACGATGGCTTGAGAAACAGGATAAACAGGCAGCTCAGACTTTCTGGCAGGCTGAGCTGGCGAATACGGACGGTCCGACATTGTTAGCGGCGTCGGTCAGCAAGGCAGACAAACAAGATAATCGGGCCGGTTTTGCACAAATCTATACACATCTGAGTGTGGAGGAAACGCATCGATTGCAGACTTTTGCGCAACAGTCCCGCATTACGCTGAATACTTTTGTTCAGGCAGCATGGGCGTTATTGCTGCAACTCTACACAGGAAAACAGACAGTTATCTTTGGCGCGACGGTTGCAGGGCGTCCCCCCAGCTTGCCACAGGCTGATGAAATTCTTGGCTTGTTTATCAATACCATTCCAATACCGGTTGAACGGCGCAGTGAACTGACAGTAAGTGAATTTTTGCGCCTGTTGCAGGAAAAGAATGCCAAGTTGCGTGATTTTGAGCATACTTCGCTGGCCGATATCCAGCGCTGGGCCGGTTCCTCAGGCCAAGCGCTTTTCGACAGTATTGTTGTATTTGAAAACTTTCCAATCGACGCTGCGTTGCGGGGTAATGAATTGTCCGACCTTCGTTTCGGTGAAGTTTCCGATAAAGGGTTGAC
The DNA here is from genome assembly GCA_021604405.1 of Nitrosomonas sp. Taxonomy (GTDB): domain Bacteria; phylum Pseudomonadota; class Gammaproteobacteria; order Burkholderiales; family Nitrosomonadaceae; genus Nitrosomonas. The sequence continues at coordinate 14,442 of BQJA01000004.1, forward strand.
CGGTTACGCTATGGATTTGCAGATAATTGTTGGCGATACATTGGAAATCGAGTATTCCTATGGATGCAACGATTTCACAGACGCATTTGTCATTAACTTGCGTAGCCACATGGAGCATCTGATGCAAGAGATGGCATCTTGTCCACATCGGATGGTTGGGGAACTGGGATGGCTGGGAAAGCAGCAGCGTGATCAGGTGTTTTTGCTGCGAAGCGATACTGATTCGTGTATTGCATTTTCTGGAACCTATCAGCCTGTTCATCGCCTGATTGAGCGTAATGCCGTCTTGCAACCGGAGGCCATTGCGCTATTAATGGGCGAGCAGGAGATTTCCTATGCTGAGCTGAATAGGCGGGCAAATAAACTTGCACACAGATTAATTTTGCTGGGCGCTAGAACGGAAACCCGCATCGGTGTGGTGATGGAGCGCTCATTAGATTTTATTGTGTCATTGCTGGCGATCCTTAAGTCCGGCGCTGCGTATGTGCCGCTTGATGTGGGTTATCCCACTGATCGGCTTGCATTCATGATCAAGGACAGCGCATTATTGCTGATAATCACGCAAAGTAAAATACTGGCGAAGCTTGAGTTCGAGACTGCGGTTCCCAAGCTGGCGGTGGATACTATCGAGCTCGGTACTGCGTTCACAGATAATCCTGAGATAACTGTGCATGAGCACAATATGGCTTATGTTATTTACACGTCGGGATCAACCGGGCTGCCAAAAGGTGTGGCGGTGACGCATGGTCCACTTGCCATGCATTGCCAAGCGACCGCACGGATTTATGAAATGCATCCCAATTCATGCGAATTGCTGTTTATGTCTTTTTCATTCGATGGCGCGCATGAACGATGGTTGACTGCATTGACCGTCGGTGCCGGATTAGCGGTCAGGGATCAGGCGTTGTGGACTGCTGAGCAGACTTATGATGCTTTGCGCCATTACAGTATAACCAACGCAGCATTCCCGCCAGCCTATTTAGGTCAAATTGCTGAGTGGGCGGTGCCGAGAAATGATCCGCCACCGGTGGAGCTCTATGTTTTTGGCGGCGAGGCTATGCCGAAAGCCTCGTATGACTTGATTCGTCGAACTTTGCGGCCGCGTATGTTGATTAATGGTTATGGACCTACGGAAACCGTCGTGACGCCGCTTATCTGGAAAACGCAGGCAAATAGCAGCTTCGACTGCGTTTATGCACCGATTGGGCGACCTGTCGGCGAACGTGTTGCGTATGTTTTAGATGGTGACATGCAATTAGTACCAGTCGGTATTGTCGGTGAGCTTTATATTGGTGGTTATGGTTTGGCCCGGGGATATGTAGAACAAAACGGTTTGACTGCCGAGCGCTTCGTTGCCGACCCATTTGATGAAAGTGGCGGTCGGCTTTACCGCACCGGAGATCTGGTCAGATGGATGGATGACGGTAATATCGAATATGTCGGTCGCGCGGATCATCAAGTAAAAATACGGGGATTCCGTATTGAATTGGGAGAAATCGAGGCTCGTATTCGCGAGCTTGCGGATGTAGCGGAGGCGGCTGTTGTGGCGCATCAGAACGCGACCGGGACCGGGATGCAGCTGGTGGCCTATGTTGTACCTGTCTCAGCACAAGACGAGCAGAAACTGATAACACAACTGAAGCAAACGCTTGCGCTGCGATTGCCAGAATACATGTTGCCAGCGCATTTCGTATCACTGGAATTATTGCCCCGACTGCCGAGCGGCAAACTGGATCGGAAAGCATTGCCCGAGCCTGGTACCTTTGCGAGTGATACCTATCAGGCGCCATCGACTCCTGAAGCCAAGGTGCTTGCGCGTATCTGGCAGGAAGTGCTGGGTGTAGCGCGTGTCGGCGAAACAGATAATTTCTTTGCATTGGGTGGCGACTCGCTGTCGAGCTTAAAAGTGATGGCCCGGATACGCGCTTTCACGGATGTTAAATTGGATTTCAAGTTAAGGGATTTGATACAGCGACCAACTATTGCCAGTTTGCTTGGGTTAAATAAACAGGCGCCAGCGAATGCGAGTGGTTTTCTGGCGCTAAATCAATTTAATGGCGATGGGAAAGTTAAGCCGTTGTTCTGTATTCATGCAGGATTGGGCACTGTATTTGATTACCAGCCGCTGGCGCGCCAATTGCAAGGTATTCAGGCTGTTTATGGGCTGCCTTGCCGAATGCTTGCAGTCCCTTCACACCGTGATGAATCGCTGCAACAGATGGCGGATGATTATTGTAATATGATTCGAGCTATCCAACCGGAAGGGCCTTACCATTTGCTGGGTTGGTCATTGGGAGGAACGTTAGTCGCCATGATGGCTGCAAATTTTGAGGTTAACAAACAGAAAGTTGCATTCCTTGGATTGATTGATCCTTATATTCCTGGAACGGAATCACCGCAATCAGATGATTGGCGTCAAGATTTTATTGATTTTGTTTCCGTGACGATTCCCTGGGTTGAGCCCGATGAAGACTTGGCGGGTGCGCTCTCCAGTCAATCGGTGGCAGTGTCAACAAAGCAGGCAATCGTAGACTTACTGGAGAAAGTGTTATCCAGCCGGCAATCCAGAATTCATGCCGGCAAACTCAACGGCGTTCAAGGTTATGCGGACCTTGGTGCCGAAGAGCTGGCACATATCTTTCTGGTTGCACGCCATTTGAAAACACTTTCTTTGCAGGCGGGTGCACTAAATTCCATGCACACTGAAGGCGTTTGTTGGTGGGCGGCGACACGCCATGAAGACGACCGGCATGCGCTTGATCGGCAAATTACACCGGCCAGGATACGTTCGGTGGAAATCAACGCAGACCATTTTGATATTGTGCGGGCAGAGACTCTGCTCTCGGATGTAAAACAACGGCTGATGAGAGATTCAACTAATTGTGACAATGATGGTCAAGTCGCTTTTCTGTAGAACAAGGACTGATTTTATCCGGCACTCATTCAGGAATACTGGCGAAAGATCCAAAGAAACTAAGGCTGAATACGATACCTCGAGCGAGATATTCTAGAAAAAAATGCGATGTTTTTGTGGGTGGGGTAGATGAAACATGAACTGCTTGAAATTGCCCATCTCTTGCCGGCAGTTTTCGAAATTTGTAAACGGGTTAATTTGGCGCCAAGCGCTCGCGCATTATCAGGTTTTCTTCAATTTCCTTTCGCATTCGCCAGGCCGGGCGTAGCTTCTGATCCGCAGTCAACTGTAATTGATTATCTATCTCGAAGTTATTGTTCTGCGTAGCGTTTCCATAAGCTGTTAGTACTTGAGCGCGGACAGGCTGTGAGAATTCAACGATTGCGATGTAGCTATCGCCAAAGGAGGATTTATATTTTTCATCTTCATCCTTCTCGTAAACAATTTCACGGAAAACACCTAGATCAGTGGTAGAACCGTTACCTGGCAGGTCAACACCATCATAGCGTAAGCGTGCGATATCCCCCCACGGTATGTCAATCTCATTTGCATTCGTTCGCATTTCATCGACAGCATCGTGCAGAGCCGATAAGGCCAGCGGCGCGTCAGCCAGGCCGCGAGGCGTTTGCAGCGGTTCCGAGGGCGAAAACGGTCGTGCGTAGAAAAGCTCGCCCAGCAGATGATCAGGGAGAAACTCATAATCCGCGTCAGCTTCGATCTTTTTGGCAATGGTTTGTTCAACCCATTTCTCGAACCAAATGCTAAAAAGCAAAGCCCCACGGCTTTCTGCCAAAAACTGCCGGTCCCAATGATTCAACACCTCGATGGCTTGCTGTAATGACGGCTCATCACTCGTTCGCGCAACGGCGATCAGATCATCAAGCAATTGATCGGCTACCAGTGAATGCGTAGAATGCTTGGCGGTAATTAATTCTGTATAACTCATGCCTTGGTGCGCATTCAGCATCTGTAGTCCCCGCAGTTCACGACTATTGGTCACATCCGCTGCAATGCCGGCAGGATAGCGGTTTTTGTCGAGAAAAGGCATCGTCATGTACCAAGGTGCACCGTTGCTGTTTTGCACCCAGCCCGTTTCGGGATCGATCGATTTTGGCAAATCGTGGTAGCCGTGTACTTCCGTCCATATCAGGCGTGAATCATCGCCCTTTACAGACTTACGCCAGGAAGTTACATTTTTGGCGGCCCGGACCGGGATGATACCGTTGAATGCCAGCATGATATGCTTGTCTGCATCCGCGTAAATTACATTGAACAGCGGTATATGACCACCTTGCAGGATTTCCTGGAATGCCGCTAAATTATCAGCATGGCCCATTTGCCACCATTGCCGGTTCATGTCGACCAGGAGCGGTGTTTCCAATAATGCCAAACGTACCGCTAAAATTTTTCCATCGTGTTCTATTGCCGGTCCGTGTCTGGTTCTGCGGATGAACATCTCTTCGCTTACCATACGGCCATCCGGTTGACGAATTAGAATGGTTTCAGTCGCTTCGGCAAAGCGTTGCTTAACGCCGTCCAGCCAATAACCATCAGCCAATGCGTCACCTGCCAATTTCAGATGGTAAAGATCACACCCATCCATTGGATTGACAGTATGCGTCCAACCCAAATGGTCGTTAAATGCAATCTGTAATACCGGGGAACCAACCAAAGCCGCACCGTAGAGATTCACTTCCGGCAGGACGATATGCGCTTCATAAATCGTCTCCAATCCACCCCAGCTGAGATGCGGATTGGCCAACAGCATGGTATTTCCACTACGCGTATAATCAGCACTCAACGCCCAGCCATTCGAAGCAGCCGGTTGGCTTGAAAAACCAAAGCCAGGCAAAACCGTGCCACATTCTGAAATTCCAGCAATAAAGACGGTCATTACTCGTGTGGTATGGGCAATGATATCCTGTGGGGTTACCGGCAGCACGGCTCTGACGTCGTCAGAAATTAAATCAGGGTGATACCGTGCGAAATCATTAATCCCGTTAGCAAATGCTTCCAGGTTTGTTTTAAAGTCAGGCTGTTGCTGCTCATGCCAATCTACGGCTAAATCTGGGATACCCAGCAATCGTACGGAACGGTCAGCTGCCAGGTAATCCTCGCCAAACAATTCAGCGCCTCGCCCGCGCGCCACCGTATAAAGTTTAAGCAGCAAATCGGCGTGGCTGCGCATTTGCGCCCAGCCAAAAGCATAAAAAGCATCGCTGTCTTGGTGCGCGACAATATGCGGAATGCCCCAGGTATCCCACATAATCTCTGTGTCATCACGAATTTCTGTGGGTGATTGGACCGAATGACAGGCGACTAGAGAAAGAACGGTGCTTAGGATAACGCACGGTAAATAACACCAGACCCGGCTTTCCATAGTGATTTTCCTTAATTGAATCGGATTGTCTGACGATACAGCAAGATCCCGTTAAACTAACCGAGGATTTGAATGTGTCAGGAATTTATTGCGCGGTTGCGTGTTCAGCGCGTAGAATTTTCTTGTCAACTTTTCCGACACTCGTTCTGGTGATATTTTCAACCTGTTTGAATTTCGTTAGTAACGCATGTTTGGAGATCGATCCGCGTTCAACAGACAGACGCACTTGCGCTTGCGCGGCCGATTCTTTGTACAGATTGTTATCCACGATCAGTAATGCCAGCGGACATTCTCCCCAGCGCTTGTCCGGAACACCGATGACAGCGACTTCTTTGACGCCGGCGATCTGCGTTAAGATATTCTCCAGTTCAAGGGATGATACCCACTCGCCAGCGACTTTGATGACATCCTTCAAACGATCGGTAATGCTCAGATATCCCCCGGGATCCAGGGTTCCGATATCCTGTGTACGCAGATAATCATTATGCCAGAGTGCTGCGCTGGCTTCAGCATTGTCGAGGTATCCTTGCGTCAACCAAGGCGCGCGCACAACGATTTCACCGCTGCGATGACCATCGCGCGCTTGCAACTGCATCGTCTCATCAACAATCTGCAGATCCACCAAAGGTATTGCGCGCCCGGCACAGCATAATTTTACCATCGTATCATCCGTCACCGAATCCGATGCAGAAGTCTTTACCTGTGCCAGCGTAAGTATTGGCGCAGTTTCGGATAAACCATACCCGGAAAAGCAATCAACCCCCATTTCCATAGCCTGTCTGGCCAGTACTTGGGGTAAAGCGGATCCGCCAACCACGACTTTCCAGTCGTGTAATTTCACCGCGGCAGATTGTGCCGCGTTCAGTACCATTTTTAAAAGAGTGGGCACACAATGTGAGAACGTAACTTTTTCTTCAGCAATTAATCGCAACAGCAAATCGGGGGCATACCGCCCCGGATAAACTTGTTTCATACCGAGCAACGTAACAATGTAAGGAATGCCCCAGGCATGCACATGAAACATCGGTGTCAGCGGCATATAAACATCTTCGGCATGCAAACGTTGCCGTGCTGCCGGCGCAGTTAATGCGACGCCAGCAGCGAGTGTGTGCAGCATCAGCTGCCTGTGCGTGTAATAAACACCTTTAGGATTGCCAGTCGTTCCCGTCGTATAGAAAGTTGTTGCCCGGGTATTTTCATCAAAGTCGCTAAAATCAAAACCGCTGCTTTGATCTGCCAGCCAGCGTTCGTATTCATCATCAAACTGCAAATCGGTATGCGGCGCTGGCGTTCCATCGACCAAGACAATATATTTTTGTATGCCGGATAATTCTGCGTGAATGCTCTCGATAACTGGAATGAAGTCCGCGTGTACCAGCAACATCGACGCACGGGAATGATTTAACGTATAGGCAATCTGGGCCGGTGTCAGTTTGGTGTTGACGGTCATCAAGGTTGCGCCAAACATTGGTATCGCGAAATAGCTTTCGAGATAACGATGGCTGTCATGGTCCATGATCGCAATTACGTCGTTCTGTTGCATACCATACGCTGCCAGTGCGGCGCCAAACAGGCCAATCCGTGCGTACACTTGGCGGTAACTCATGCGTAACTGATCGCGATAGATAATTTCCTGGTCGGCTGCATTGGCCAGTGGTGTATGCCAAAGGTGTTTTAGTAAAAGTGGATAGGATGTCATATTGATTTAATTCCAGACCTGCAGAGGTGATTTCATATTAAATAGGTCTAACCCTGATTAACCGGAAGAATTTGGTTCGAGCCCTTTTTCGTGCGTGCCCAGCGCTTCCTTTGCCAAATAATAACCCCCGTTACTGAAAGCACTGCAACGAGTAATCCCAATACCGATATCATGATACGTCCAGGCAGGCCAAGAATTCGTCCGGAGTGCAGTGGGAATTGTGCGTCCAGAAATATATCCCCTGCGCTCCCGGTTCCTGGTATTTTTTCTCCAAGTAATGAACCATCCTGGCCGTCGAAATAAAGCCAGGGATTACCCAGACCAAACTCGGCATGATCTTGTCCTGGTTTATGAAATGTAACGCCGTAGATGCCATACTCTGCATCATAAAACATACCGCCGGGAGGAATGCGCCAATTTCTTTTTTGCGATTCCGCATAGGCTAATTCGATAATTTGGTCTCGTCCAGTGGTGGGCTCGATGGGTTCATCATGTGGATTGGGAGTTCGTATAGCAAAGGGATCCGGCGTAAGTGTGGAGAACATTGAGACGATGGGGCGTGTGATTTCCATTTTAAGATTCATCGAAACAGCAGTTATGGCAAGTATCAGTAATAACACCCATAACCATACGCCACCGGAACGGTGCAGATCAAAATTTAGCTTGTAACTGCCTTGCTGCCAGCGGAAAGCAAATGATTTTCGCCAGGCTTCACGGTTGGGAAACGAAATACATAAGGCGATGAAACAATCGATAGACCAAACGATTGCCAGGATACCCATAAATATAATGCCCAATTCAATATCGAATGCATCCGGGATGTGCATGCTGTAGTGCAGCTTATACAGAAAAGGAATGAAATTTTCACGCGTGAGCGAGATTTCACCCCAATATCGAGAGCCGAGTATTTCTCCGCTAACCGGATCAATCGCTATTTGATTGAAATCTATATTAAATGCTTTGTCAGTTTCTGGATCGATGCGTCCTGTTACCCCGAGTCCCAAGTTTTCATCGGCTTCGATAGATAGCGGTAACCACGTAATCAGAATTCTTGGGTCCGATGCTTCAAGCTGGTCAGCAAGCCTGGTCGGAGAAAACGATTCTCCTTGGCTCTGTCTGTCGAATAGTTGCGGATTCAACCATTCATCAAGTTCATGATCCCATGAAATGATTGCACCGGTCAGACCCGAGATAAAAAGGAAGACGGCTAAAAATAGGCCCGCCCAGCGGTGTAATGTCGTGAGAATCTGACGATTTACTCTGGATTTCCCGAATTGCCTTCCTTGCTGTCGAACAGCAGCCGGTTGTGCAGTATCAATTGATTTATTCATCATGCTAGGCGACACCATCTGCTGTTACAAGTGTTGAAACGATTGTTTCGGATTCGGTTTTTGCTGGCTGACCCGAAACATCCGTCAAGCGACCATTTTCCATGCGTATAAGGCGATCGGCTAAGTGAAAATAACGATCATCATGGGATATTACCAGTATTGTTTTATTCATCGCACGTAATTCAGGGAGCAATTCATGATAGAAGATCTCTTTAAAAACAGGATCCTGGTCAGCCGCCCATTCATCAAACACCAGAAATGGCCGGTTCTCAAGATAGGTTATCACTAGTGCCAGACGTTTTCGTTGTCCTTGTGATAGCGTAAGCGTGGTAAAAGTACCATTTTTGACTTTTACTTTATGTTGTAAGTGCAGTTTTGTCAGTAGCTTGTTCCCTCTTTGATCCAAATCCTCTGCATGGTTTGTTTCAAGTAATCGATCAAAAAGGTGGAAATCAGAAAAAATTGTCGAAAAATATTGTCTGTAGTAATCACGATTCACATCATTGATGGTTGCGTCATTTAGCATAACTTTTCCTTCTTCCGGCGGGTAAAGGCCTACCAGCAACTTTGCCAAGGTTGTTTTGCCGCTGCCATTGCCGCCAATCAGAAAGGTAATTTCTCCTGGATGAAATTCCAGATCTACCGGACCCAGCGTAAACATTTCATCTTTTTGTTCATGATAATAGCGATGCAGAACACCTTTCAGCCTGATGGATTGCAATGGTGGTAAATCAACTTGTCTGGTTTGTGATTCAGAGGAAGACATGGAACGCGTAACTTCCTCAATGCGCTCAGCCGAAACCTGCGCCAGATTTGCGCGAGGAATATTCAATAACAGTGCTTCAAGTGGACCCAACATATAAACGAATACCAGTGCATACCCCGTCATGATCAAGGCTCGGTCGGGAACATCGCCAACCAGCATGAATAGCACCATTCCAATGAATGCATAAATCAGAAAATTTCCCCAACTTGCTGATGCTACAAAGATGGACATGCCAAGCGTTCGTTCCTTACGCACTTTTTCAATTGATCGCCCGAGCACTTCATCATAGAAGGTCGTACGTTTGTCACGGTTAAGGCGCAATTCCTTTGCGCCGTCCGTGAGTGACCGAAAATAAGCAAATAAAGTGTCTTGCTCTTCAGCGGCAATATCAAGGTGCCGTATGGCGCGAAGATGGGCAAGGTGATATCCCAGTGAGCCAAATCCAATGACCAGGATCGCAAGTAAGAAAACCTGCCATGATAAAAAAGCCATGTAAACCAGGCAGCCAGCAACCACCACTGCGTTTGTGAGGATTACCGGAAAAGTTACAAAAAATTCGGCCACGCGGGTGCAATGTTCGGAAAGCGCGGATTGTATGCGCGCGGCACCCAGTAATTCGAGTTGCCGGTAGTCGGAAGTTATCACGCGTTTGGCGATAAAGCTACGAAGTTCCGCGTGTGCACGCTGCCCCAGCCTTTCAAATAAAATGGCCGAGGCCATGTAACTCACCATGACACAGAGTGCGGTGGCTGCGAATATCAGTGCCATTTCACTGTTATCCGACTCGGTAGTTGTCAGTGCGGCGCTGATTTGCGTAAGCAACAGAACGCTGCAAACACCATGCACGATGCAGGCAATTGATGCGCTTAAAAGCAGTGGCTTAGATTGTTTAATAAGATACTTCAACATGGTCTGTTAATTTTTAAAAGATATCAATAGTGACGAATGGCGAAAGAAAATGTTTACTTCGTCACCCCAATCTGTCTGTTAATTTTCAGTCAACTAATAATTACTCAAAGATGTTTGTGGCCGGTTCTTTGCCGCTACTTTCCAATTGTATGGCCGTTTTACAATTTTTTGCATCGATCTGAGTCACGTAAATTTCGCAACAGATTTTTAATAAACAATAATACATCTCATTCGTCTTCTAAAAGTATAGATATAAGATGACTGAAAATCGCTTCTTGGAAATGAATGAAACATTTTAATTTAAATGATCAACCTGACGAATTGTTGATGGGTCAAAGTGCGCTCTCGAATCGCTTCACTTCTTGTCCGGATCAGCGTTGCTATGACATTACGTATGAAGGTCGAGCACTCCGTATCAAAGAGCGTGAAAAGGGAATAGAAACGCTTTGGTTTTTATTTATCCAATCAGACCAATTGCGCTTGGAATGGGCGGGTTCTTCTTCTGAGTATCCTGAAACGACTGAACTACTTGCGGCGATAGAGGCTGCAGTAGTGAACTATCCCCACCAACAAAAAATTTCTTTGCAGGTCCCGGGCGGGGAAATACAGACGTTATTCGACTCAGGTGTGTTGATTAAGAATGAGAATAATCAACTTGTTGTTTATGTTGATGCCTTTTGGCAGCAAGTCGGCGTATGGTGTTCCGCAAAATCTGCCCAGGTGTTTCCCATTCACTATGTCTTTAGTCAGGGACGGAGTCACCCACTCAGGCCGCCAAAGCCGGTGGGCAAGGTTTATCAAAGATATATTCCGTGGCTGGGGCGTACCTTGGCTTTTCGGGTAATTGACGCTGAGACAGATTTGAGGCGGTTTAATCGCTGGATGAATGATCCAGTCGTGGCAAACTTCTGGCAAGAAGAAGGCGATATGTCAAAGCACCTTGATTATCTCGCAGCTATCGAAGCTGATCCGCATGTAATTGGCCTGATTGGTTGTTTTGATGATGAACCTTTCGGTTATTTCGAGATTTATTGGGCAAAGGAAGACCGGCTATCACCCTATTATGATGTAAATGATTTTGATCGCGGCTGGCATGTATTGATCGGTGAGTCACATATGCGTGGCAAGCCTTTTGTCACAGCCTGGCTGCCATCCATTTCGCACTACCTGTTTCTTGATGATGATAGAACACAACGTCTTGTCATTGAGCCTCGCATCGATAACAACAAAATGATACGAAATCTTGAGAAGTGCGGCTATATAAACATCAAGGAATTTGATTTTCCTCACAAGCGCGCAGTGCTTGGCATGTTGTCACGTGAACGTTTTTTTGCGGAACAACGCTGGGTGCCGCGCCACGTATCTCCGCCTCAGTCTGTCTCAATGTTCTAAGGATTAAATAATGAAAATTTTTGATTTAATAGGTATCGGCTTTGGACCATCCAATATAGCGCTTGCTATTGCGCTCGAAGAAAAAAAACAGGCTGGACGTCATACTGAGTTTTTTTTTATTGAAAAACAGCCCAGCTTCGCATGGCACGCAAACATGATGCTGGATAACGCGCATATGCAGGTTTCCTTTCTAAAGGATCTGGCCACAATGCGCAATCCGTTGAGTCATTTCACGTTTATTAATTATCTGCATGAGAAGAGAAGATTGCAGGATTTCATTAATCTAAAAACTTTTTTCCCGAGCCGTCGTGAATTTAACGATTATCTTGCGTGGGCCGCGGGTCACTTTGATCATAGTTGCGCATATGGTGAAGAAGTCATTGAGGTATTACCGGAAAAATTTAGCGATGAGATTTTATTGCTGCGCGTTCGATCGCGCGATAGCAGGCAAGTCGTTCGCGAACGATTAACGCGAAGCCTGGTGGTCAGTATTGGTGGTCAGCCCAGACTGCCGGATTGTTTTATACCGATACATAACGATGCGCGAGTTTTTCATTCAAATGATTATTTGAAGCGGATTAAACAACATACGCATGCGCGCAAAATAGCAGTCGTTGGAGCAGGGCAGAGCGCATCAGAGATTTTTATCGATTTGCATAATCGTTTCAGCAACGTACAAATAGATTTGATTATGCGTGCCCGTTCAATTAAACCATCGGATGACAGTCCATTTGTCAATGAAATTTTTAATACCGAATTTACCGATTTTGTTTTTAATACGCCAGAACAGGAGCGGGAAAAAATACTTGACGAATTCTGGCACACTAATTATGCGGCACCCGATCTGGTACTGATTGAACAAATGTATAACGTGTTTTATCAGCAAAAAGTTGCCGGTACCAGTCAGCATCGCTTTTTACGGCGCCATGCAGTCAGGAAGGCAATCGCGCAACCAGACGGTATTCAATTCACACTCTACGACTTGAATAACGATTGCGAGAAAATCTCAACCTATGATGCGGTGGTTCTGGCAACAGGCTATCAACGTGACCATTACAAAGCATTATTAGCACCGCTGATGCCTTACCTGAAGGATTGTTCGGTTAATCGCCAATACCGGATGGATAGCATACCGGCGTTCAAGCCAGCGATTTTTCTGCAAGGCGCCTGTGAGGCAAGCCATGGTTTAAGCGATACGTTACTGTCAGTAACGGCCGTCCGCACCAGCGAAATAGTAGATGAATTGTTGCGAGTCGTCGATCAAACAAAAAGCATACGGCCACAGCGTTCTGTCGCTTCGACCGTGGCTTAGATAGTTTCGCAAACAATAACAACTAAATTTATTAGAAGAAAAAAATTAAATGATAAGACAAATCAGACTGAAAATTATTCCTAAATATTCTTTATTATTTTTTGTTTCACACTTGATGGCTTTTTTTCTATCTTTTGATAGTTATGCGCAGTCGAAACAGGAACAGGCAAATCAAGCTGGCGAATTTAAAAAGCAGCAAGCACCCCTCGCATCTGCATCGCAGACAGAATCCGCGAAGGCCGATCCTCAGGTTCTCCCAGAAATTACAATTGAAGGCAAAGGCTCTAGAAATATTGCCGGGTATGTAACCAAGCGTAACAACACGGCAACAAAGACGGATACGCCAATTCTGGAGACGCCGCAATCGATATCTGTGGTAACCCGTGATGAAATGGATATCAGAAGTGTGCAGGAAATGACTGAAGCCTTGCGCTATGTCCCTGGCGTCACCGTGGATCAATTTGGCTTTGATGGCCGTGGTTATGAGTATCTGTTAATGAGGGGATTTAACGCGCTTACCACGGCTAATTTTCGTGATGGCTTGAGCAACGCGGCGCAAGGTCTGTTTTTTTCATCGTTTATTACAGATACATATGGATTAGAACAAATTGATGTACTGCGTGGTCCTTCATCAGTTATGTTTGGGCGTGGTGATGCCGGTGGTATCGTTAATCGTGTCACGAAGCGACCAAACGATAATCCAGTTCGAGAAATTCAATTTCAGTACGGCAATTTTAATCGTAAGCGGCTCGCTGCTGACTTAGGCGCGGTGAGTAAGGATGGCACGGTCATGTTTCGGTTGGTCGGGACAGGTCTGGATACGAATACGCAGGTCCGATATCCCAACACGGGCGGTGATCGTGCAAATCTTGAACGTGTCTATATTGCGCCATCGATAACCTGGCGCCCGACAAATGCCACGACCCTCACGTTGATGGGCGACATATTGAATAACCGCAGTGGATCGTCGCCTTTTTACCTGACGGCACCCAATGGTGGTTTTACCAATGTTCTACAAAGTGATCCGCAATTTACAAAATACAACACCAATCAATATTCGTTCAGTTATCAATTTGAGCATCTCTTCAATGACATCTTTATTGCACGCCAAAATTTTCGATTTGCAGAGCAAACAGGGAATTTTCAGGATTTATTTTCAACCGGGTTCAATACGGCTGACCAACCTACACTCGCGGATAGAGAAGCTTACGGTACGAAAGAGCGGTTAAACCAGATTGTTCTGGATACGCATTTGCAAACCAAGCTTGACACCGGACCGGTTAATCATACCGCATTAATAGGGGTGGATTGGAATCGGACAAATGCGACGCTTAAATATTTTGAAGGCTACAATAATGGACTCACTGTGCCGGGTATTGATATTGCAAATCCGGTGTATAACGTGCCAATTGCCAGCCCGAATGCATTGCTTGATGATGCAGAACAGCGAATCGATCAGCTTGGTTTTTATATTCAGGATCAAATGCGGTATAACGAAAACTGGATTGTTACACTGAGCGGACGCCATGACAGAATTCATTCGAGAGATAAGAATTTTTTGAGTGGGACAACAGCCAAAGTCAACGATAACGCTTTTACCGGACGGGCGGGTTTAACCTACGTATTTTCAAACGGCATCGCGCCTTATTTTAGTTATTCACAATCCTTCTTGCCTCAGGCCGGCTTTGATTCCAGTAATAATTCTTTTGACCCGACACGCGGCGAACAATATGAGGCAGGTGTCAAATACCAGCCTGTGGGAGGGAGAAGTTTGTACACGGCTGCATTCTTTGACCTGACAAAAACCAATGTACTAACGCGTGACCCAAATGACGCAACGGGTTTCCGGTCTACCCAATCAGGAAAAATACGATCACGCGGCGTTGAGTTGGAAGCCCGTGCGGAGTTGCTGCGCGGTTTGAATATGATCAGTTCTTTCACTTATCACAATGTAAAAAATATCGACGATACTGATTTCGAAGGCAAGATGCCAGTGCAAGTGCCAAAAACGATGGCATCCGGGTGGCTGGATTATTCTTTTGGCGCACTGGGTATCGATTGGTTGAGAGGTTTAGGTTTGGGTGGCGGGGTCCGCTATGTCGGCAAAGTGTTTAATGAACCAGAAAACACAAGTACAACGCCATCGTTTACTTTGTTTGATGCAACGCTTCGCTACGAAAGGGGCCCCATGCTATTTAACATAAATGCCAGCAATATATTTGATAAAAGATATATTGCCTCGACATTTTTCGGTAGAAACTATTTAGGCACCGAACGTACGGTGATCGGTACATTGACGCTTAGATTCTAAGTATCGTTACGCTATTTCCAACCCATATCCCCAGTTCTATTGGAGTTTTTATGCCACTTGATGACGACCTGGCAGCATTTCTCGAGCTTGTTAAAAAAAGCATACTTTGCGGAGAAAGAACCGCGATGCATTTGTTGACGCCAGAAAAAGCGCGAATAGAATACGATATTTCAACACAAATACTGGATGAGTCCGGGCCGCCTGTTGCGAACGTGACAGACATTGCGATTTTGTGTCGGGACGGAAATTCCATTAATGCACGGTTATATCAACCAACTGAGTTTGCACAAGTCACACAGCCTCAACCGGTTTTACTCTATTTTCATGGGGGCGGGTACTGCATCGGCGGACTTGAGTCGCACGATTCGCTGTGCCGGTCTTTGGCGGCATTGACACCATGTTACGTGTTGAGCATCGCTTATCGCCTGGCGCCTGAATACCGTTTTCCCACCGCAGTATATGATGCGCAGGATGCCTATCAATGGGTAATATCAAACGGGCATGAACATTCTTTGGATACAAACCGTTTAGCTGTCGGCGGTGATAGTGTCGGTGGAACACTGGCGACCGGATTGACAATTGCCGCTCGAGAAGAAAAGTGGCAGCAGCCGGCTTGTCAGATATTGCTGTACCCTTGTACGGGTGCCTGGCAGAAAACTGGATCACACCGACGTTTTTCGCAAGGATATTTGCTTGAAGAGAAAACGCTGCAATGGATGTTTACGAATTATCTTCGCGATGAGACCGATCGTGCCGATTGGCGTTTTGCACCGCTGCAAGCAAAAAATTTATGCAGCCTTGCGCCGGCAATTGTGATTCTGCCAGAGTTTGATCCTTTGCTGGATGAAGGAATCGCTTATGCAGACAAATTGAAAGCCGCAGGTGTTGCCACTTGTGTCAAAATTTATTCTGGGATGATTCACGATTTTGCCCGTCTTGGAAATATAGTGAATGATGCCTATCAGGTACGAAAGGATATTGCAGATACGCTCGCTGCTACGTTTTATCTGAACTAGCTGTCCATTGGAAACCTTCATGAAATGGCCGGAATTAACTTAAAACTGATAAAAAATACGTTTTGTATGAACGATGCACATTTCAGGGTAATTTTTACACAGCAGCGGTAAAGCGGGTAGTTTTTACTAGTCAGCTCAAGACCAGGCTGATGCAGAAGTACCTTTAAATATTCCCTAATTAAAATATTGGATCCGTTTTGGTGATGCGGTTTATCATTCGTTTGACATTGTTTCTTTTTCTGACTGGGTGCAATATGCTGCCGCAGCGGGATCTGCAGGAAGTCGGTGCGGATCTGCCGAATCAGTGGCGTGGCGGACAACAAACAGCCAGTCAACCGTTACCCGACAAATGGGTTGAAACATTCGATGACGCGCAGCTCCAAGAATTGGTTGCAACGGCCCTGGTCAATAATTATGAACTGAAGGCGGCGGCAGCGCGAGTCGATGCAGCGATTGCTCAGGCTCGGATAGACGGATCAGGCCGCTGGCCACAGATATTCATGAGCACCGATCGCGAACAAGCGCAGATACGCGAAGCGGGTTTCGGCTCATCTGATTTTGGCGTTTTTGAAGTCCTGTTCGGTATCAGTTGGGAAGTGGATGTGTGGGGGCGGATACGCGACATCCAGCAAGCCGCGATATCGGAAGCCGATGCCACCAATACCGATTATTATGGCGCGAGGCTTTCCCTTGCAGCGCGTGTGGCCCAAATCTATTTTGAATTGATCGAAGCAAAGCTCCAGGCGGCGGTAGTGGAGGAGTCCATCAAAGATCGTACCATTATTGCCAGTCTGGTGCGCGGACGCTTCCAGCGTGGCCTGGTCCGAGGATTAGACCTGCGTTTGGCACTGACTGATCTGGCCAACGCAGAAGCAGAGCTTGAAGAAACACGTAATAGAATTCAGGCGACGGCGCGCCGTTTAGAGACTTTGTTGGGCCATTATCCGCAAGGTAATGCGTTGCAAGTGACTACTTTGCCACCCTTGCCTGGTGTTATTGCAGCCGGATTGCCCGCCGAGCTGCTGGAACGCAGACCCGACGTCGTTGCTGCATTCAGTCGTTTGCAAGCCGCAGATTTTTATATGACGAGCTCCAAGAAATTGCGTCTGCCGCGAATCACACTAACGGCGGCAGGCGGCACACGAACTGCTGATCTAACCGAATTGGCTGATCCCAGATCGGCGGCGTGGAACGTGTTTGCAGGGCTTATGCAGCCCCTGTTTACCGGTGGACGCATCGAAGGCGAAATCTCACGTAACCAAGCACACGCAGAAGAAGCACTGAATCTCTACAAAAATACCGCGCTTAATGCTTTTCGCGAAGTGGAACAGGCCCTGGCAGCTGAAGAATGGTTGCGCGGTCAAGAGATCTCGCTGAGAAAGGCTGTTGAACAAACTGAAGCAAGCCAGGAGCTTGCAGTTTATTCCTATCGTAATGGCTTAATTCAGATTCTCACGCTGCTTGACAGTTATCGCAGCACACTGGTTGCCCAAAGCGCACACCTATCGATTACCCGGCAACTACTTAGCAACCGGGTTAATCTTTACCTGGCGTTGGGTGGAAATGTATAAGCGCTTGTTGCAGTGACCGTGCGGCGAAATTCTATGGCTATCAGCGCATGAGTTTGCGACACCAATTACGCATCGCACTACTGATTGTGATTGCCGGCATATCGGTTGCAGTTGCCATCGTCAGTTTTCCTCCTCAGGCTGACGAACAGGAAGACATTATCAAACCGCCCTCAGTGCAATTCAACACAGTAGAATTTCGGCGATTACGTATGGATATTCGCTCACAGGGACGTGTTATGGCGCAGACTGAGATAGATCTGGTTACAGGCGTCTCAGGTAATATTACCAAAGTCTCGTCTAATTTTGTCAGTGGCGGGTTTTTTAATAAGGGCGATTTATTGGTTTCAATTGATCCGGCCGAATACGATTTACGGGTGGCACAAGCGCAAGCCAGGGTGATGGAAGCGCAATATCAATTAACGCGGGAAGAGGCTGAAGCGCAACAAGCCCGTGATGAATGGCAACAATTAGGAGAGGGAGATCCAAGTCCGTTGAGCTTGCGGGTTCCGCAATTGAAAGAAAAGCGGGCAAAGCTTGCAGCTGAGCAAGAAGAATTAAGAAATGCCCGTTTGTTACGCCAGCGAACAGAGATAAGAGCGCCTTTTAATGGGCGGGTTCGCAACAAAGAAATCGGGTTGGGGCAATATATCGATGATGGCACGATATTGGGCAGAATTTACAACAGCGATATGTTTGAAGTGCGGCTGCCCATCAGTACCCATGAGCTGGCTTGGATTGAGTTTCCTGATTTGCCTCAGCACAATCAGTCCGCCCGGTCTGCCGTTGTGAAGTTGACGGCCAGTTACCAGGGGCAACAGCAAACCTGGTCAGGAAAAATCGTGCGGAGTGAAGGCGTTGTTGATCAAGATACCGGGATGGTGATCGTCATTGCACAAGTTGCTGATCCATTTGGCTTGGCAACACAGAACAGGCAATCTGAAAGTAACACAAAACCCACCAGCATTTTACCGGTCGGCTTATTTGTAGAAGCGACTATCGAAGGACGCTGGTTTGATGACTTGGTCGCAATCCCTGCCAGTGCGCTGTACAGGGATCAGCATGTTGTGATCATCGATCCCGAGAACCGGTTGCGATTCCGTAATGTGGAGGTATTCAAGCGGGTGCGTGAGCTGGCAATCATTAAAACGGGATTGATTGAGAGTGAACGTGTACTGACGGCCGGGTTACATCATCCCGTTGAAGGAATGGTGGTTGCGCCCAACGAGTCTATCCGATGAAATTGATTGTCTGGTTTGCTAAGAATCCGATAGCTGCCAATTTCCTCATGCTGATCATTATTGCCGGTGGCGCGCTGGGTTTAACAATATCCAAGCAATATACAGTTCCACCTGCGCCGCAGAATCAATTGAAGATAGAAATTGTTTATCCTGGTGCAAGCCCCGCGGAAGTGGAACAAGCATTATGTATTCCGATTGAGGCGGCTATCCATGATTTAGAAGGTATCCGGCATATCAATTCGGTTGCTGACCAAGCTGAGTGCGATGTAATCGTAGAGTTTGATCCGGGGATTGACGCCGCACGTTTTCAGGCAAATGTACAAGCCAGGATAGATCGCATTACGGTTTTTCCGAAAGGCGCTGAGAAGCTGAAAATTGAAGAATTACGTACGGCTGACTTGAATGCGGTGACAATCATGGTGCATGGTGAAGTGGATATGCGCACCCTGATGCAGCAACGCGATCAACTGCAGGCAATGCTAAGCAAACACCCGGATATAGGAAAACTTTTTGCCTGGCCAGCGCTTCCTTATGAAATTTCGATTGAAGTTACGGAATCTGATTTACGTCGGTACGGATTAAGTTTTCAAGAAATCGCTGAAGCTATTCAGGCTGCTTCCAACAATATCCCGGCAGGAGAGCTTAAAACAACCGATGGAAAATTATTGCTAAGAAGCAAAAATCAGGCGATGTCCGTGGCAGATTATGCTGCTATTAATCTAAGATCCGAGCGGGACGGTGCGCGTTTACTGCTGGGTAATATTGCGCAAATCCGTGAAACGGTTGATGAGAGGGATGTTTTGGCAAGAATCGACGGCAAGCCGGCCGTATCATTATTTGTTATGTCAAAAGACCGCATTACGACAACAGTGGCAGCAGTTAATGAGGTTATTGCCGCATTTCGTCCTGGATTACCTGACGGGGTCGGTATTTCGACTTGGGATGATTGGTCGAAATACTATGAGCAAAATATGTCGATGCTCATTCACTCGGCTTTTTCCGGCTTTTGTTTGATATTTCTGATATTAGCACTAACCTTGCGTTTTAAGCTCGCATTGTGGGTGAGCAGCGGGATTCTGATATCAGTCATGGGTACTTTCTGGATCATGCCGATGCTGGGGATTTCACTGAATACCTATTCAATCGCAGCGCTGATTCTAGTACTGGGTATTGTGGTGGATGATGCGATCGTGGTCGGTGAGAATATTTATACACATCAACAGCAAGGATATATCGGTTCGTCAGGCGCGATCAATGGAACGCTGGAAATTGCGCCGCTGATGATCATTATGGTGGTTTCGACAATGATTGCCTTTGTGCCCGGAATTTTTCTGCCCGGGCTGAGTGGTCATTTGATGTATAACGTCTCTGCCGTAGTCATTGTAACGCTGATGTTTTCTATGCTGGAAGCGCTGCTAATACTGCCTTCCCATGTATCGGGATACTATAAGCCTGCTGCCAATCAGAAGCAGGCTGGTTTAACAGCTTTTTTTGACGCGCTTCGAAATAAAGTCGATGCAGGTCTGCACTGGTTAATTAACAGCGCGTATATGCCGATTCTTGGAACGCTGCTTCGCTTTCGCTACATAACGCTATCGGTATTTACTATGGTTCTGATGATTACGGTTGCATTCGTTTCTTCCGGACGCATTCAGAGTGTTATGGACATGCCGGTGAATGACTATTATTTGTTTGCAGTTCTTGAGATGGCGCCCGGCACGCCGTTTGAAGTGGTCAATCATGAAATGATGCGGCTGGAACGGATAGCCAATGAGATTCGCCGCGAATTAAACGCAGAGCTCGGAATTGACGCGACAACTCCATTGAAAGATAGTTTTCAGCATATTATTACAGCGATTGAAGACAATTCGGGTTATGTGGATATTGAAATAGCGATTGATGAGCGTATTCGTTCACGGGTGGATCGTATCAAACAGACATGGCAGGCGCGTTTTGGCGAACTTCCGCCTGATGCGACTTTATCTATTCAAACTTTCTGGCCAAGAAATCTGGGGGTGCCCGCAACGCAATCGTCCAAAGCAATCGAATTGAAATTGATCGCCCCAGATACTGCAAGCCAAAGCGCTGCAAGTGAGATACTTAAAGCCAGGCTTTCTTCTTATGCGGGAGTCCATAGCGTGACCGGCTCCATGCAGATAGGAAAGCCTGAGTTAAATCTCAAACTAAAGCCTGAAGCTGCGTATTACGGTTTAACAATGCAAAATCTGGGAGA
Organism: Nitrosomonas sp.; assembly: GCA_021604405.1. Taxonomy (GTDB): domain Bacteria; phylum Pseudomonadota; class Gammaproteobacteria; order Burkholderiales; family Nitrosomonadaceae; genus Nitrosomonas. Next base: position 35,514 of record BQJA01000004.1, read on the forward strand.
ACAGGTGCGTAATGGATTTTTGGGACTTGAAGCGCAGCGATTCTTTCTTGATCGAGATGAAATTCGGGTTATTGTGCGCTTTCCTTTGGCGCATCGCCGTACTTTGGATGACTTGTACCGCATGCCGATAAAACTGGCTAATGGCAATACCGTTCCTTTTTTTACCATTGCAGAGGCAGAATACATGCCAGGCTTTGTCAGCATTACACGTCAGAATCGTGAGCGGATACAATTGGTTAGCGGGGAAGTATATAAAGGAGTGGCGAGTGTTGAAACTATTCTTGCCGACTTGCGCGAGAATGTAATTCCCAAACTGGAAGCGCAATTTCCAGGTCTCAGAATCGAGCCAGGCCAATCCAGACAAAAGCAGGAAGAAACAATGTCGTTGCTGTGGCGCTACGGGATATTAGCAGTACTGGCGATATATGCATTGCTGGCGGTGCCATTGCGTTCTTATCTGCAACCTCTCATCATCATGTCGGCGATTCCTTTTGGTTTTATCGGTGCCGTATTGGGTCATTTGCTGATGGATATCCCGCTATCGTTGGAATCATATGTGGCACTGTTTGCTGTAGCAGGGATAGTAATTAACGATAGTCTGATATTAGTTGCAAAAATCAATGATATTTCGCAAAAGAAATCATCATCTTTTAATGCCGTAATGTTGGCGGGTAAAGCACGTTTTCGTGCAATATTTCTCACAACCGCCACCACTTTTATGGGGTTGATGCCGCTAATCAATGCGCAAAGTTCGGATGCGGAAAAGATTATGCCTATGGCCGTTTCCCTTGCATTCGGCATTTTGTTTTCGTCTTTGATTACCCTGTTTCTGGTTCCGACTGCCTGCGCTGTTTTAAACGGACGTTCCTGGTTCATCGGAGCGAGAGAAACGATATAAGCCATGGGCATTGAACGATTCTTCGTCGATATAGAAATTTCTTCTATGCGGCTATACGAATACCTTTGCATACCAGCGCAGGCAACAGTTTTATGCCCGCCTGCTTGAGGAAATGACGGTGCAGTTCGAGCTGTTCGGAAATGTGATGAAAGCATCTGCCTTTTCATTGCACACATCAATGTGGCGATCAGTTCAATATCAACGCAAGTTAAAACACTAGTATTGCACTGTAAGCGCCGCCAGGTAATCGTTGGTTGGCAACGCTATCAGCCATCCCTTCAGTTCTGGCCACGATGGATCGTCACAGACAATATGGTAGTCAGTATTGTTACCGGATATTATGGAAATCGTCTGAAGATGTTCGGAAATTCCAATACCTAAAGCTTTTAATGCGGATTCCTTGGCAACCCAGCGGCGCATGAATGCTTGCTGGGTTTTTCGGGCGCATCGACGTTCCAATGGTGAGAACACGTAGCGGGCCAGGCTGTTGACATCGATGGATCGATTGGTACATTCAATATCAACACCAACACATCGCTCTTTTGACGTTGCAATCAACGCAAAGCTGCCTGCATGCGAAACGTTGAATTCGATATGCGTATTGCTTTGCAGAAATGGTTTTCCATACGCATTCGTTGCAAAAAGTAAAGCCTCGGGTGTCGACATCACCTGCGGGGCCAGCAGCCTTCTCAGTGCAGCTCTTGTGGCTACCGAGCGCACACGATCCTCATGGAAATGCAGTGAAGTCGCATGCATGCGTTCGCTGTCGCTTAGAATTGACAAATCAGCGTGATGCAAGGGAGCCTGCAGGTTTAACGGCAACAACCAGACTTCGATACCGTCTGGAACGGCAGAGGGCAGGGTTAACAATTGCATAATTTACAATGTTGCGTTCAGTGCGTCTCGATTTCTTCGGATTAATTCTCAGATAATAGGTCGCGTGCCGTCAGTTTGTTGCGCGCTAACGTTTTTAAAAATTGTACGCCATAAATGCCAGTATTTTGGAATAACGCACAGAACAGCCAGCGACTGCCATTTTTATCTGTTGCCGGTAATACCGGCAACAAGCCGCCGTTGATATGATCGACATATATATTGTAACTATTTGAGAAATCAGTTAGAAATGTGACGGATACATATTACAAGTCGAGCAAGTGAATGTGTCAAATAATGCTAGCATTAAACAAGCTGGTTGGGATGAATAACATGATTATATGGAAAGGTCTGTTTGGGTTTTACTGTATCGTCTGGCCGGACCGGTGACAGCAGGATTATGTTCTCCATTAGGACAAGCAGGTTATCCCAGGATTCTGATTAGCCGATTATTCACGATCATGTTGAATATTCCGGCCCAGTACAGGCCGGAGTGGGGAGGATGTATGCAATCAGCCTAAAGACTGAGACTACCGCGATTGATGAGCTCAACTGGGAGAAACGTGCATTGGCTGTAGTTTTGCGTGGAGACACGTCAGGCATTTCATTCTGTAGGATAAGGCAAATTTGAATGCAGTTCGCTTGTCTGCAATTTATGTGGGCGAACTGCATTATCCATTCAATTTTCAACCGATAAATTCAGTTATATGATCGTCATCCGCATTAAAGCTTATCTGCGTTATGCGCCAGATAATCTGCAACGCCTTCTGCCGTTGGTTTTATTGCTTGTTGGCCCTTCTGCCAGCCTGCGGGGCATACTTCGCCATGTTGCTCTGAATACTGTAGCGCATCAATGATGCGAAGCATTTCCTCCACATTTCGTCCGAGCGGCAGATTGTTTACCGTTGCATGTTGCACGATGCCTTGTTTGTCGATCAGGAATGAACCGCGCAGCGCGACGCCATCATCATGCTCAATGCCATAGCTTTTTATGATGCTATGGTTGACGTCCGCTACGAGCGGGTAGTGAATCTGACCAATTCCACCTTTTTCGGTTGGTGTATTACGCCACGCGTAATGGGTAAATTGAGAGTCGACAGAAACGCCGATAACGACGGTATTACGTTTGGTAAATTCTTCAAAGCGCTTGTCGTGCGCAATGATTTCAGATGGGCAAACAAAGGTGAAATCCAGAGGATAGAAAAAGATTACGACATATTTCCCCCGATAGTCGCTTAAAGTAAAATCGTTTTTAATGCTTCCATCAGGCATAACAGCTGCTGCTGTAAAATCAGGTGCCGGTTTGTTAACTAATGTTGTACTCATATCAGAAACAAGTGAAATATTTTAGAAAAAATTAATGCAGAAACGATAACTTGGAATACTTGGCAGGAATTTCAGGTTTTTCCTCCAATTTGGTTGCGGATATATCTTTGTTAAGAAGATGGAGCCAATGGCTACGCAATCTCTTACAAGTTGTTTTGACAAGCTCCGATTGTGTATCCGGGTGTTGTTCGAGAAACATCAGATGCTCGTGAATAGCCAGAATCAGCTGTTTATCCTGAGAATTCGCGTAACGCGACATCAGATAAAAAATTGATGAGATTAGTGTGGGCAAGTCGGTTTGTACATTGTTCATATGTCTGCAAATTACCAGAAAATTGCTATAGACTGATTAAATCATATCTTATCACGTATGTAAATGTGAATTGTTATCATTATTGTTAATTATTTATAAATCAATTATCCACACTTTGTCAGAGGCGCTAATCATTACCCGGTAGTCAGGAAAGGCACCAAATGCTGAAATGACTCGGTTCTTCAGCTAATTCAGCGGAAGTGTTAATCGCGCAGATATGTACTGAGTATCAAGTCTTACCATTATTTGCCGTCATAGTAAGACCGATAAAGTTACTCGATGAATTATTACTTTTCTTATCAAATGATTGAATCAAAATTTTTATTTATTCTGGCTGCTTTTCTGTTTTTATCAGCGTGTTCTGATAAGCAACCTGGGCTACCGGCATTATCCGCTAATGCAGTGATTCTGGCCTATGGTGACAGTATCACCGCTGGAAATGGCGCGCCGCCAGCGCAGAATTACCCGAGCCTGCTGGCAGAAAAATTACAGCGCACGGTTATTAATGCGGGTGTACCTGGCGAAATTAGCGCTAACGGATTGAAGCGCCTTCCCGCCCTGCTGGACAAGCACCAGCCGGCATTACTGCTTTTATGCCACGGTGGTAATGACATGATACGCAAGCTGGGCAAGAATGAATTGGCGAAGAACCTCAGAGCCATGATTGACGAAGCAATAAGCCGTGATATAAGTGTTGTACTCATCGGTGTTCCAAAACCGGGAATCTTCCTTGAAAGTCTGAACATATACAACCAGATTGCTGGGGAATACAATTTACCGGTCGAGCGAGAGGTTGTGCCAAAAGTATTGGCCGATAATGCCTTAAAATCGGATTTAATTCATCCAAATGCACGCGGATACGCTATGATGGCAGATTCAATCTTTTTGCTGCTGAAAAAGAACGGGGCCATTTAAGCGATGGCTGTTATTGCTGTTGGACAGGCTTCCTTGTTTCGTAGGTTTGAGGATCGAAAAGCCAGAATATGTTACGTTTGTCTGAGTACAATCTTTGTTATTCACATGCAGTAAGTAGATAAGCGCTGATATCTGAAACACCGAAATGTACCTGAATCTTTCACTGTAACTCACCTGTCGCTTCTCTAACCGAAGTTTCCTCCAGACTTGCCTGGCTAATATGAAAGGTATGTTTTCTGTAACCCTATTATAATACGTTTTTTTACTCATTATCAGTCAGTTGGCGAAGGTCTAGCTGGCTCATTCTATATTACAGCGATGCAACTTGAATATCTGTTAGCAACTTGAATGCCTTGTCATCACCTGTAACAGGATTACAATGGGAGATGCTTATCTTGGCGCCAATTAACAATATTAGCGCATGAAAATCCGTCAGGTGTTTTTTATTTTTTAGCGAGTCGTTTTGAATTTATATTTATGTTGCGAAAGTTATTAAAACATGGGCTGTTATTTCTTCTGTATGGAGCTGTCTGCAGCGCTGCAATGGCTCTATATTTATTTATTGATCATTTACAAAACCGGCCAGATTTGCAGCCATGGCATTTAGCGACGTTGGATGACGACTATATTGCGGCAAAGAATGAAAAAATTACCAGTATTGCTGATTATTTGAAGTTGGAAGATAAACTGTTCGGGCAACTGCAAAATCAGGTTTATAACCAGATTGAACCGGAACGTCGCCGTATGCTCAATCGATATAGCCGCGACAGCCTGGCAGACCCGGGCAAATTCGATCGCAACTGGAATAGAACGTTTGAATTAGAAGCGGCCAATCCACGTGGCGGTGTATTATTGATTCACGGCTTGTCCGACTCTCCTTACAGCATGCGGGGCATGGGGGAAATTTTCCATGCAATGGGTTTCTGGGTGGTAGGCATCAGATTGCCGGGTCATGGAACGGCGCCATCCGGATTGTTAAATGTAACATGGCAGGATTTTGCCGCTGTGACCGATTTTGCTGCCAATCACGTAAAACAGCAGATCGGTGAGGAAAAACCGTTTTACATCGCTGGGTATTCCACGGGCGCTGCGCTGGCTGTGGAATATTCGTTGCGCATCCTGGCAGGCAGTGATGATCCCATGCCTGATGGGTTAATTTTGCTCGCGCCTGCTATTGGTGTTTCCCCGATTGCTGCACTGGCAGTTTGGCAAGAAAGGCTGTCAGCAATACCCGGGCTGAAAAAAACCGCCTGGGAGAGTATTCAACCGGAGTATGATCCTTTTAGGTATCGATCCTTTGCGGTCAATGCGGGTAATCAAATACATAAATTAACCACAGAAATTAACAGACTGGTCCGTAAACTGGATCAAGGTCAAGGAATAAAAGGCTTTCCTAAGGTATTAGCATTTCAATCCATTGTTGATGCGACGATTAGTACACCAGCATTAATCAGCGGGTTGTTTGATCATTTGGCTAATGAAGGACATGAGCTTGTTTTATTTGATATAAACCGCAACACTGAAGCTGAGCCGTTGCTGGTATCAAGTCCCGAAGCGACAACGAAAGCATTGCTAAAAAATCGCTTTCTACCGTTTAAACTGACTTTAATTAGCAATACCTCAAATGAATCGAATAAGGTGTCAGAATATCAAAAACAGGCAAATAGCGATTTGGTGACGAAAAAACCGCTGGCACTTAGCTGGCCCAAAAGTATTTTATCCTTGTCTCATGTTGCGCTGCCTTTTCCGCCAAATGATGTGTTATATGGTGTACAGCGGAATCCTAAACACGCCGGTATTTATTTGGGACGGATCAACATAATGGGGGAGAGGGGGTTGCTGCTGATTTCCGCGGATGAAGTGATTCGTTTGCGCTATAACCCTTTTTTCCCTTACTTGAAACACCGGATGGAAGCGTTTGTAACAAATAATAATTAGTCGGCCCCGAAGCATATCTCAGCCAGCTAAAAGGCGCGTTTATTTTTTTATACGCATCAATTGTGTTTTTAAGAATGGCGACTAGCTTACATTGAGTCGAAACGGGCTTGGCTTCGGTAACAGTCCGCTTGTTTTTCAACAGCTTAGTATGCGCTGTAAATGCTGCCGAAGATTTTTATACCTGGGACGGTTTTTGAGATGACAGGCGGTTTGCCTGCAAATTTTGCGTTCATCTGAACGCAATCATATTACTGTCACGTTACTCTGCTAGCATTCTGGCAAGCCGGAATTGTTAATGCGGGTGGACTCGGCGGTGGGTGCGGCATCAATATGATGCATCAGCTGGCGCAACGCTCCGTTCTGGAATTAATACTGCTTGGCCTGTATTACTTGATCGGGACGTAGACGGGTATACCGTTGTGTTTGACAACCAAATCAACTTCCAGTATTTTTGCCGAATATAATTTTATATAATCAAGTCAAGGAATTTTAAATGAAACGGACTCTGTTAATCGCGGCCATGGCTTTGATGGCTGTCAGTATTATGAGCTGTACCAATACTCCTATTACTGTCAGTTCTGATTATGATCAGGATTATGATTTTGCGAAATTGAAAACCTTTAAATTTCTTGATATCCCGCCTGAGTCCGGTATCAATGAGCTGGATGCCGGTCGTCTCAAGCGTGCTGTAGAAAAAGTAATGGGCGGTAAGGGGTATACGGTTTCTGAACAAGCCGACTTCGGCGTTGCCATGCATTTTGGTGTTCAAGAGAAGACCCAGATTGATACGATCAGTTATGGCTATTATGGCTGGGGTCCTGGTGGCGCTCAGGTCTGGCAATACGATGAAGGTACGCTCGTGATTGATTTTATTGATATGGAAAAAAATCATTTGATTTGGCGCGGATCAGGTACAAAGATTCTCTCTGACAATCCGAGTATCGAAGAAAAGACAAAAAATATTAATGAAGCGGTTACTAAAATTTTGAATGAGTTTCCTCCGACGACGAAGTAGAAAATGGGTGCGGGACACCGCATTGGCAGGAGAAAGGGGAAGGGATGGTATTTTTTCGTGATTTTAGGCGATAAATCTGTTACCTTCTCATTCCCAATCTTGAATTAAAGGCTGTGTATAACCGTTCGGCGTTTTTTTAACGGTATATTCAGTTTCACCCTTGTCTTGCTGTTTTTTTTGGCACTGCGCTATTTCCGTTGAGCCTTCGATTCTCCCAGCGCAAAGGATACCGTACCATTTATCGGCCATTCCGATAATCCGGATAGCAGTATTATTGCACGTGCGTACGTTACGGCCTGATGAAGCGCTGCACCGGTACGACGTTCCCGCAAAAGTTATATTTCATCCCGGTATGCAACCAAAATCAATAACTTTTTATCGGTTCGTGTCCAGCAATTTTTTTTCTGCTGCAACTATTTTACTCGCTGCCTATAATTAGCATTTTTTTATCTTTTTCTTTATATGCAAGGTATCTTTGTCATGAGATAAGCGCAAAGTGGTTTGAGAGAAGGAATTGGAAGAGATAATTTTATTAATATCTCTCCTGGGTTTAATGCGGTAAAGATAATGCCTTAGAGGAGGTCGATATACATGAAATTCAAGCTGTTTGTTGTGTTGCTGATGATTCTTCTTTTTTCAGCCTGCGCAACGACGCCGACAGGCCGCAGTCAGTTGGTGTTTATGCCAGATGATGAAGTGAATGCAATGGGATTGCAGGCATTTGATAATTTAAAAAAAGAAAAACCGATGAGTGACAACGTCGAGGTCGTTCAATTCGTGCAATGTATTTCAGATGCCATTACACGTGAAGTTGGCGGAGAATGGGAGGTCGCGGTATTTAAGGATGCTTCATTGAATGCTTTTGCATTGCCCGGCGGGAAGATCGGCATGCATACTGGATTGGTCGGTCTGGTGGATAATCAGGATCAATTGGCAACAGTGATCGGTCATGAAGTGGCCCATGTACTCGCCAAGCATAGTAACGAACGCATGTCGCAGGAACTGGGCACGCAGGTGGGAATATCACTGATTTCAGCAGTTGCCGCGCCGCAGACGGCATTGGGACAGACGGCAGTCAGTTTGCTGGGGATAGGCGCGGAATATGGAGTTATCATGCCGTATAGCAGATTGCACGAAAGTGAGGCGGATATAATTGGCCTGGATCTGATGGCTGAAGCAGGTTTTAACCCGATTGAAAGTGTCACATTATGGCGCAAAATGGCGCAGGCCAGTCAAGGCGCGCAGCCAGCAGAATTCCTGTCGACACATCCGTCCCACGCAACGCGCATTGAAGATCTGCAGGCACATATGCCAACAGCATTGAAGTTGCAGCAACAGGCAAATGCCAGCGGGAAGAAGCCGCGTTGTGTGAAGTAATGTAGAAACCGGTGAAACAGGGTTTAGCAAAATCTAATTTTGCAGGTCCAATAAAAGTGAGCCACTGTTAGATAGTAGATAAACCCTGAGATAGTTTTCGTCTACGATTAAGGTTGAAATAGCACTCTGATCGGTTTTGGATTGATACTGAACTCAAGCGTGTTTTCTGCTTTGATGTCGCGGTTACGAAAATAATCGCCATCAACTTGTAAGGGGTAGTCCAGATCATGCAGTGTAAGAGAAATATTTGCGCCCGTGAAATATTGCAATGGAAGGTTTGCCGGTTTGTGTTGTAGAATTTTCACGGCCTTGATCAATTCGTGCTTTCTTTGCGAGCCGGGTAAAAAACCAACAACAAGTTTATCGGTTGTTGGGCTGGCGTCAGGGACCAGCATTAAATTCTTTGCATAAGCTGAACTGTTGGCTACAATCACGTAACCTGATTCGCGATTGACTGTTACCCGGCCGTCAACGGTAATGGTGACGGTTGGGTGATGCAGTGAAAATAAAGCGGTTGTTCCTTGCCACGCATAAATGGTGTCATTAAGTGGTCCTGTTCGTTTGCCAATTCGTTTGACTGTCAGTGAATCAAGGCCCATGGATGCCATAATAAAAAAAGGTTTTTTCCCTTGGATTCCATTGCCGCTGATCAGGCCAAAGTATTGTTCCTGACATTTCCCGAAAGTAATGGCCCGAAGCAAATCATCGATATTTGCGCTCATATTATAAGAACGTGCAATAAGCGATTCATTGCCGCCGGGAACAACATAAAGTGGCGTTTGTGCTCTGCTCAGCGCGCGCAGTAATTTTCTTACCGTGCCGTCTCCACCGACGACGACGACCAGATCACTTTCAACAATATCGGTTGCCATGCGTCGATATCGCCGCATTTTTTTTTCTGATTCACTCACTATGACGGTTATTCCATGACTGGTAAGCGTTTTCTCAAAATCAACCGCCCGAGAAATTGAATTTCCAGCACTAGATATCGGATTGAATATAACCAATACTTGCTTCGGTGCGGGTAGTTCAATTAACACTCTGTTTTGTTGAGATAAATTATCGCTGTTCACTTTAGAGGAAAATATTGTATTGTTTGCTAACATTTTTAGTCAGTGCTGATGGAACGCAGGTAAAGGGGCATAGATAACGATTTGAATCCTGCAGCAGTCGGCTGGTGCAACCATTTAGACATTGTCGTGATTTTTCTGAAGCCGAATTTCCAGGATTTTTATGCGTAGAATTGTAAGTAATGCGTTATTTTGAATCTATGGTAAGTCGACCGGCAGAACCTTGACTTCCGCCCAGATTTTATCGAGCCAAGCCGGGTCAATTGCTGGCAAACCATCCGCTATCCACTTCACGAGATACCTGGCAATGTTGGGGTAAGTGATACGGACTGCTTTCGTTTCATGCAGCCAATGTTCGATAGCGACAGGGTCCATATTGTGCATCGTGTGACCATACCCCAGTTCTTTGAGCGCCAGTGCGTTGGAAACTTGCTCCATCTGCGCATGCAGCGGTTTAGCCAGAATTTTTTTTCCTAACTGGAGTGATTCGCTGGCCAGTTCAAAACCGGCGTTACTGATGATACCAGCGCAATTATATAAGTCCTGTTGGAAGCCTTGACGGGACAGCGGATGGCAATGAATATGCGCATATGGAGACGGCACAACCTCCGGTGAATAAACAAAAAACTCAAAATCTTTAAACGGTGCTAAAAGCGTGATGATGTCATGTTGATTTTCAAAAGGTAAATAGACAACGATTTTATTAATTTGCACAGCCTGAGGAATGGCTGGCGTTTCGATAATCGGCGGCAAAATCGGTTGGTTGAAATGATGCCAGTGTAAGCCAATACCCACATCGGCCGGTGCGAAATTCTTCATAACAAGTTCGGCCAATGGATCACTGCCAGCTCGGGGTATATCATGAAAAAATGCATATTGATGACCAATGCCAATTACCTTTTTGTTTTGCCGGCGTGACGCCCATGCGGATACCGGTTCAAAATCACTGATCACGATATCGTAGCGGCTCAAGTCCAGTTGTTTAATGTCTCTCAGAAAACGTATTGGTTTAGCCTGGTAAGCGGATTTAATGTAGTTGACTTTGCCGTTTCTGGACTTAAAAGTTAGTCCTTCGTTCCACAGATAGTGATTAAAAACCGCCATTTCAAAAAACTTTTCTTTTGGTCTGCCAGAAAAATGATAAGTAACGTCAAATCCTGCAGCCTGTAATTCCTTGGCCATCACTCGGCCGCGGGTGATATGACCATTGCCGGTACCTTGAATACCATAAAATATTTTCATTGCAGCACAACTCCTAAACTGATTAATGCTGCACTAATGCCCAAACTCATGCCCGCAACTATATCAGTCGGGAAATGAACGCCTAATGCCACACGTGAAAATCCAATCAGGCTTGCCCAGCAAAGTAATAACATAAAAATTGATGGATAAAAAAAGCTGCAAATTACAGCGATCATAAATGCTGCCGATGCATGACCGGATGGAAAACTGAATTGATCAGATGGCTTGATCACACTTCGAAAGTCATCGAGTGCTGATTCCGGCCGGTTACGTTTGCAACCATTTTTCATTACAAAATAAATGGGGCGCTCGATTGCAAAACCCAATAAGATTGCCTGGAGGAAAGGACTGGTATAATTTTCTTGCCAATAGACCCAGACAGCTAAAAGCAGGTAGAGATAACCGTCGCCCGTCTTGGAAACATACCTGCTTACATTTGCTAGTACCGGATGTAATCGTGCGTTAAATAGCCGATTAAACATGATGATGTCGTACTGATGTATTTCATTCAGCAACTTCATAATAATCCTTACCCTTCATCCATGAAACTCGGTGAGATTACCGGGTGTTTGTGACATCCTAATGACTGTTAAATGACCTTTGTGTGACACAGTCATTCAGACCGCGCTCAGATGAAAGGGTCGTGCGTCCAGGGTTATTATTTTTGCTCGATATGACTGCTATTCCTGGATGGCTGCCAGGCAATACCGTTGGTGGCAAATCAACGTTGTTCGCCCGATCAGCTGAATCTCCTGTTGTGGTGCGTTTAGCAGCGGTATTTATTGGGTTTGTAGCATGCAAAAACTGCTTTAGGTAAGGCTTATGAAGAGGGGTGTGCAGGTTTTCTCGGGGTCGCAGGCATGGTAATCGCGGATTCCAGGCCTGGATGATCGGAGTGTATGTCAATGAGGGGTTATCGATTCAATAATAAGCGGAATTTTGCGGCCCCTTTAAAAAAGGGGCCGTGCTGTCAAGCAGTCTATTAAATAACTTTCAGACTGTTACAGTGTCGCCAAGAAGGCGACTAGATCCGCTTTTTCTTGATCGGTGAGGCCAATGCTAAAGCGTTCGTCATAAAAATCAACGACTTCATTTAAATCTGACGCCGATCCATCATGAAAATAGGGTGGACGAGATGAAACTGAACGTAATACTGGACCTTTGAAGCGTGCAATATCCTTCCATTTGCCAGTAATCAGCGCGCGGCCTGGGTCGGTTGTTTCAACTGTTTCGCCTGTCGTTGTATTGCGTAATGTATATAACGGCATATCCGGGGTGCGGCGTGACGCATCAGAGATGCCGATATCCACCGGCAATGGAACTGAGTGATTGCCTGCATTGGGAATATTGTGGCAGGTCGTGCATGATCCGGCAATTTCTTCGACGCCTAACTCGTCATTTAAGCCGCTTACGCCACTGATCATGATTTGCGCAGAATTAAACAAATCTTGTCCGCGCAATATCGCGGCACGGGCATTTTTCTGAGCATCGCCACTGTCGTCCTGTGCATAATCCGGGTTATGACGTTTCCAGGCATCGTAGAGCGTCATGGCAACCGGGTTAAAGCTTTCACGCGTATGGTAGTCGCCATCCACCGTATCGTTAATACCAAAATAATACGGAACTTCCTCTAGTGCCTCTGGACCAGCTTTTGCTTCATTTTCTCTCAGGTCTCCTGCGTTATAGTCATATATCTGCGCCGTGAACAGACTTGTCTCAAATTCAACAATAGCTTGAAGTTCTTCCGCGGTTAATTCTCGCAACGCTTCGGCATGACCGAGTGTGGCGTTGTTAGCCTGGGTTTCCAAATCTATTGCTACAGGAGCGAAGCAGGTTGACGTTCCAAAAATGCAGTCGCTTGAACTTTCATCGTTTGTTGTCTCGCGCCCTTCCCACATGACCGCATTCAGAAACTTGAGGTTCGTGGTCGGTAATGGACGTCGGTATAATGAAAGCTCTGTTTCGCTGGCAAAGCCGTAGGGATCATCTGCTGCAACTAATTCAAATTCCGCGTCATCTGGAATTCCCAAGCCAACGCGTATATTTGCTTTGTTCAGCAACATGCTGTAGGCATTGCGGCGGTCATCAACCGTTGCTACGTTCTCAATCGGAGAATTGGCGCCATCAACCAGACGAAACAGCGGATGTAATCCGTCAGTTTCTTCAAAGCGCTGTTGCACACCTTCTGGTGTAATGGTCCACCCTTCTTCAGGTGCGTGGCATGTTTCGCAACTGCGGTCATTGTCACCCAGGCTTTTGAAGAATGGATTGTTTAAATCAATTGATCCGGTTGTGCTATAGGTCGCATCGATACCATGCGCATTCTCTGACTCGAACATGTTTGGCATGTTATCAGGCTCACCGTGATTTTCATCTATATCATTGCTGGCGTGTCTGTTGTTATCTTCATCGTGTCTGTGTCCGCGTCGATGGGATTTGCCATGTTTCCTTTCTTTGAATTCACTATGGTGCCGTTCTTTTTCTCCGTCATGAGCGCGGTGACGAGATCCGTCATGATCTTTGTCTGCAAGTACAGGTGCCGCTAAAATTGTAAGTAAAACTGATATCAGCCCTACTTTGATAATATTGTTAATACGCAAAATATACTCCTGTTATTATTGATATAAAATTGACAAGGTTTGGCTGCAGCATATAGATGTTTATGATTATATGTTGCATGGTAAAAAGTTTTAATTCGCTTGTCCCGTGATTTGCTACGCGACAATTTTTGCCAATTCTTTTGAAAATTACTGATGGCCGTTCATCAGCATATCGCTGCAGTAATGCTTTATATTTAATGAATGATTGCTGCAACAAAAACATTCAAAAAGTATGAATTGTTCAGCAATATTCGTGCCAATAGTTGAATGCTGTGATTAATCAATATGTTGCATTTTTGTTGCGGAAAGGTTGAAGTGGCCTTTTGTCGTTTGCAAATAATGAATTGTCTGTATATGTTTGTAACGATCTGTTTTAATAGGATTATATTTGTCTCTGAAAAGTGACGGAAAAGATTGGATTGCCCAGGTTGTCACGAAGCAAGAACGTATTTAAACACGCGTTTTATTTCGCTGAGCAATGATTGCTGGCATGATGATTTTCAACCGGCATTGACGAGGTTTCAGTCAGGGATATGGCGGGAAGGGATTAGCATATCCGAAAAATTTATTGTTCAGCCAGTCACGAGATGAAAGATTGATGCCAATTTAATGGCTTCAAATATTACGGGAAGCCGTGGACGGCTTTTCTGCCGCCACGGACGGGCGTTCAGGTGGCTGATTTGAGCGATCTGTCTGGTGTTTTAATATGTAATGTGTAACTATCAGCGACTGTCATCCCGATTGTGATCCATTCATCTACAAGCGACCGCTTTTTTTCAGACGTCGATTAACCATCCAGCGGTAAATTGACGACAATAACGGACGAATGACAGGTAAACCGATCAGCCAGGCGAGTGGCTTAAGTTTCGGTACACGGGTCATTAGCAGAATATAAGCATCTAGTTCGGAATATATATGCTGGTTCTCATCGCGCACGTGAAGCTCGGTCATGGCTTTGCGTGGATCGATACCGATGTCGCGTAAATAAGTGTCTCGCCCTGTAATATCAAACCAGCACACATCCTGGCCGTCTTTCCCCGCCATTTCCTCATAGTTCTGCCGGTCTTTAATACAGCTTGGGCAAGCGCCATCATAGTAGACGGTGATTTTTTTCTTCGATAAACCCATAACTCATGCCTCTTATGAAGAGAAACCTGTATTTGCTTGTTTCCTGGTTATTTCAATCCTCGACTGAATTCATTTGGAATTAGAAAGCTAATAAATAAATCTCAATCCCATCCAGACGATTCGTAGCCTCGGTCTCGGAGGCAGCTGTCAACAAAATTTTGAAATGTATAATTCGGTTCGTTACCACGGATTAAGCTGCGAATTAGACCGATAGTTGCCCCGGCAGCTGCGCCGGCGGCAGAACCGCTGCCGGCAGAACCGCTAATCGCACCGGCTACCGCACCTCCTGCTGCACCCGCTCCAGCGCCTATTGCTGTGTTCTTTGCGATATTTTTTCCGGTATTTGAGGAAGATGTATATTGTTCTGCAATTTTCTGGCATTCAGCAATGTCCTGGTCAGCTTGTACCTGCCCGACACTTTTCAGGTGAGCATTCGGATAGAGAACCGGCTTTGGGCTGGCGCAGCCAGTTAATTGAAAACACACTACGATCACAATCAGCATGATTGTTGTGTGCAGTTTGTTTTCTTTTTTCATAATTAATGATTCCTTCTTTCTTCATATTTCAAATTTGCTTTCATTTGGCATTGAAACGACTCTGCACTTGCCGCCGCTGTTGAACAAACGCTGACCGGCATTCCCGTTACTTTTTCCGATTGCCTGCTGCGTGGGCTGTTAAAGAAAGCAGAGTCCCTAGTCCGGTTTATTCTTAGATAGGAAAAATACCATATTGTTTCATATTGCTGTGCAGCGAGCATGACATCTTGTTATCGTGTTCGAAATATCATAAAGTGAGAATAGATTTTTAATAGAATCAGAATAATTCTAATAATGCTGTTAGCGCGGGACGATTAAATCGATAATTCAGCTGAAATTAGAAAAAGGCTAACATATATCATGACATACGCACACAAACAGTTTTTGGCAGAGAATACCCGAATCGGTGTCTACGAGATTAATGATGTCTTAAAAGTCAGACCCTTTGATATCATTTATCGCGCCTGGAATCATCATCTTAAAGAGTGGGTGGTGTTGCATGAATATTTTCCTGGTGAAATTGCCACACGTGGGGATGATGGTTTAAACGTCGGACCAAAGCTTGCCAGCGACAAAGAAAATTTTGAATTTGGTTTAAAGGCATTTTTGCACCAGGCTGAAATTCTAATGCAAATCGAGCATCCCAACATCGCCGTTACAGAAAACAAACTGCAACTGAATGGCACGGTCTATCGGATTGAGGATTATCAGGCGGGCATGTCAGATTCCGGTCTCGAAAACTCGCTGACAACAACATTTAGCGAAACTAAGGTTAGATCGATTCTGGCATCGATCCTGACAGCGCTTCAGACTATCCATGCGCACAAAATCGTACATGGTGGCATTCATCCCGGTGCGATCCTAATAAGCGGGAAGGGAGAGCCGATGCTGACCGATTTTGCCGCTGCGCGTCTGGCAATCGCCTTGCGCACTGGCAAACTTGAAGGCGAATTAAGTCCCGGCTATGCGCCTGTGGAACAATATGACCACGCTCAGGCGCTCGGTCCCGCAACCGATTTTTATGCGTTGGGTGCAACAATGTATCATTGCCTTACCCATATTCATCCGGTTGCGGTTCAGGACCGGTTAGCGGCAATCAGTAATCATGAACCTGATCCGATGATTTTGCGTGCGAGCCGATTGAGCGCTGCGTATAGTGTGAATTTGCTGGAAACCATAGATTGGATGTTGCGTCCAGATTATCAAGAGCGGCCGCAAACAGCTGCTGAAATTTTAACGGCACTGGACCCGGAATACGCCGGCTCTCATGTCGATTCCAAGCCCTTTGGAAAAAAGGCCATGAACGGTGTCAATACAAATTCAGGTGCTAAAGATCGTGCATGGATATTTGTCATGGCCGGGATAATAGCCTTGATTGGAAGCGGATTATGGTTCGGTGAACAAAACACAGCATTTATGCGCAGCACGCCAGGTGCGGTGACAGCGTCGTCATTGTCGCAACAGAGTGTTGATCAAGTTACTGTTAATACATTAGAAAACAAAGAATCGCCGGTCGCTGAGACCGGATTAAATCAAGTGTCTGAACCCGAAAAAATTTCCGAGATACATGAAATTGGCATACAGGACGCATCAAAAAAACAGTTGACGAAGGGGGATAAAAAAACGACACTGATACCGCGCGCTGACGATAATCGATCGGACGTTGAGAAAACTCAGCAGCCGGCAGTAGTCGACAAAAGGCAGATTTCATCAGTAAAGCCGGTTCCGTCAGAAAAAGCGGCTGATAATAATGGTACGATAAAATGGTATTTGGCTGCGGCAGAAAAAGCCATGAAGGAAATGCGTTTCACTACCCCGGTGGGCAACAGTGCATTTGAGTATTATCAAACGGTTCTTGCTGCAGACCCGAACAATGCGGAAGCGCTTGCCGGGCTGCAAAATATTGTTGATGCGTATATTCGTCTTATTGAAGAAGCAAAGACAGAAGGTTTGCCAAATACAGCGCGGGTCTATCTGCAAAGAGCAGAAGCTGTTTTACCGGAAGCGTCTGAACTGCGTAGTATCCGGGCAGAATTAGTCGAATAACGACCAACGCCCATTAGTTTTTGGACTTTAGAGTACCTTCTTTGTTGCGTTAGAATAGACTGGATGAGTGAAAATTAACCGGTGTATTGATCGTTAATTTCTTTTTGTGCGTAACTTTGCAGGTTATACTATTTACTGATTGCGCTATCTTGAATTTCGCTAAGTTGTCCCAATTGTTCTAATCTCAATTATTTATTTATTAACTCATTATGATTCCTCAAGTAAAGGATTCCGAACATCTGTTGTTGCCATTGCTGCCATTACGCGATGTGGTGGTATTTCCGCATATGGTGATTCCGTTGTTCGTCGGACGACCGAAATCCATCAAGGCACTGGAGCTGGCTATGGAGTCAAGTAAAAGTATTTTACTTGTTGCGCAAAAATCAGCAGCCAAAGATGAACCTTCTCCCGATGATCTATACGATATAGGGAGCGTCGCCAGCCTGCTACAGATGCTTAAGTTGCCAGATGGGACCGTTAAGGTCTTAGTGGAAGGCAATCATCGTGCACGTATACTGGAATTAATTGATTCAGAGACACATTTCTCTGGAAAAGCGTTAGAGCTAGCGCCCGATATTGATGAAAGTCCTGAAGTTGAAGCAATGCGCCGTGCGATACTGACGCAGTTTGATCAATATATCAAACTCAATAAAAAAATTCCTCCGGAAATAATTACTTCACTGGGAGGAATCGAAGAAGGCGGGCGTTTGGCGGATACAATTGCTGCCTATTTGCCACTAAAACTCGAGCAAAAGCAAGAGATTCTGGAGATATTCGACGTAACAAAGCGTCTTGAGCATTTATTGGGCCTTCTAGAAACCGAACTGGATATTCTCCAGGTGGAGAAGCGTATTCGTGGACGAGTAAAACGTCAGATGGAGAAAAGCCAGCGCGATTACTATCTCAACGAACAAGTTAAGGCAATTCAAAAAGAACTTGGTGAAGGCGAGGAAGGTGCTGACCTGGAGGAAATTGAAAAAAAGATAAATGCTGCGCAAATGCCAAAAGAGGCACGGACAAAAGCCGAGTCAGAATTAAAAAAACTGCGTTTAATGTCTCCCATGTCTGCTGAAGCGACGGTGGTCAGGAATTACCTGGACACGCTTGTTTCACTGCCATGGAAAAAGAAAAGCAAGATCAGCAAAGATCTTAATGTCGCAGAATCAGTCCTCGAAAAAGATCATTACGGTCTGGAGAAAGTTAAAGAACGTATCGTTGAGTATTTAGCGGTTCAGCAACGTGTCGACAAGATGAAAGCGCCAATTCTTTGTCTGGTTGGGCCTCCGGGTGTAGGCAAGACTTCACTGGGGCAGTCCATTGCGCGAGCGACAAACCGGAAATTTGTACGTATGTCATTAGGTGGTGTCCGTGATGAAGCAGAGATTCGTGGTCATCGCCGCACATATATTGGTTCGATGTCCGGCAAAATTCTGCAGAATATGTCGAAGGTCGGGGTCAAAAATCCCTTATTTCTACTTGATGAAGTCGATAAAATGGGGATGGATTTTCGTGGCGATCCCTCGTCTGCATTGTTGGAAGTGCTGGATCCGGAGCAGAATAATTCGTTTGTTGATCACTATGTTGAGGTCGAGTATGACTTGTCAGATGTGATGTTTGTCGCCACGGCTAATACGCTGAATATTCCGCCTGCGTTGTTGGACCGTATGGAAGTGATTCGGCTGGCGGGTTATACCGAAGATGAAAAGGTGAATATCGCCACGCGTTATCTGTTACCCAAGCAGATGGAGAACCATGGTCTCAAGGAAAATGAGCTGATATTATCCGAATCTGCGATACGTGATATTGCCCGTTATTATACAAGAGAGGCCGGTGTTCGTGCCATGGAGCGGGAAATTTCCAAGATATGCCGTAAAGTGGTCAAGGCGCTATTACTCAAAAGCAATAAAAAAGGCAAAATTACCATCAACACGCGCAATCTGGATAAATATCTGGGTGTGCGCCGGTATACTTACGGTATTGCTGAAGAGAAGAATCAGGTTGGGCAAGTGTCCGGCCTGGCATGGACGGAAGTGGGTGGAGAATTATTGACCATTGAAGCCGTTGTGTTACCCGGTAAAGGCAAAACCATTACGACAGGTAAACTGGGCGAAGTCATGCAAGAATCCATTCAGGCCGCACTGTCTGTCGTCAGAAGCCGTTCGCAAGTGTTGGGGATTCCCGAGGATTTTTACCAAAAAAATGATATTCATATACATTTGCCGGAAGGTGCTACGCCTAAGGATGGTCCAAGTGCAGGGATAGGAATCAGTGTGGCAATGGTGTCGGTTCTGACGGACATACCCGTCAAGGCATCCGTCGCGATGACCGGCGAGATCACCCTGAGGGGTGAAGTATTACGTATTGGCGGTCTGAAAGAGAAACTGCTGGCGGCTCGTCGTGCCGGCATAAAGGACGTGTTAATTCCGGAAGAAAACGTTAAGGATCTGATTGATATTCCGGGGAATATAAAAAACGAACTCAATATTCATCCAGTAAAATGGATCGATCAAGTTCTTGAATTGGCACTGGAGTATAAGCCGAAAGCGCTCTCTGCCGCTGTGGACACGACACCGCTAACGGCCGCGTCTAAGGAAAAGCCGGCAGATAGTAATATAAAGTGTCATTAAGCGCTAATCATTGGTGTGCTCGGCAATAAGGCGGTATTTTCGCGTGCGTGTCGGTTTTCTAACCCGCCTTTTTGCAGAATGTTCGCGATGTTATTCGCTCTGCACTCAAAGGATTCTCAATGCGCTTGGTTATTAAGCTTTAGTTCACCATTAATTCATGGCTCTCTGTCGCCGTTGTAATAATATGGCGCGACTGGTCGTTGAATAACTGCCCGGGTATCATCATCCGCATTTATTCCGATACGATGGTTGATAATGTGATTGTCGGGTCCACCATTGAAATGGCGGGTGGAGGGATAAATGTCCTTGCTCATCGTGGCGTCAGCGGGATGGTATCTGTGCGCTTCTCTTCTGAGAATCGTGCTTCCAATAATTCCGCTGATAATTCCGCCAGAAAGAATGGCCGCGGCATTTCCCGGTATCATAACGTCAGTAAAATCCACAATACCACAATTCATGCATACTGGCGGCTGTTGGTATCTTGGGTCGATTGCTGCGTCTGTACTTTTAAGGCTTATGGCATTTCCGCCTGATGATGTCGAGCCAGCACGATTAACCTCCTTGAAAGGCATTTCGGCGTCAGGACTTGGTGTTGAGGTAATTGTTTGTTTCCGGCCACTTGGACTGTTCTGTTCAGCAGCCTTATTTTCAACATAAGATGATTGGGAAAATACACGCTCCTCAGCTATTCCAGGTATCAAGCCGATCATGACACTGAATACAAGCATACGGCAGATTTGCCAGGAAACTCCGGGAATCCGGGTTTTACTATTAATTGTATTTTTTTCTTTCGACATAATAAGTCTTATCGGCAAACTGAAATCCTCCTTTATACATAAATTATCTTACCTGTATTTATTGCAAACTGTTTCATTTAAAGACGTTTACTGCGAGTCCGATATAGCCAAAGGCAATTCGAGGTTGAGTATTTGACACGGCAGGCATGCGCTGATTCCAACAGCAGGGCAGGAGCGGTACTTTCAAGCTGTTGCCGAGAGAAATGCAAGGGTTACGGGAGAACCTGCAATAGTCACGATTTTTTATATTTGACGAACAGGATAGCCACCGCCCACCAGCCTGCGCACTGACAGATGGGCTGTGCTGTGGTAAAAGATATCTTTTGTAACACCAATCCGGCTCAGGGAATGATGATTCATGGTACAAAATAGCCTCACCACAACCCGCATCGAATCTGTTAAAGCTTTAGCAAAATCGACGCTGCCTTCTGCAACGTCACTGCCCATGTTCATCGAGCAGTTTTACCGAAACATGGATGCCGATGAACTGGCCGAACGCGATCTACATTCTTTGTTTGAAGCCGCCCGCGCCTCGTGGGATTTGTTGCAGACCAGTAACGGTATCGATCCAGCCATCCGCATTTACAACCCCGATAAGCAATCTGACAAGTGGGCGTCGAATTTTACAATCGTCGATCTGGTTTTGCCTGATATGCCATTTTTAGTGGACTCTATTGCTATGGCCATGCAAAGACAGGGATTGGCTATTCATTTTCTTCTCCATCCTCTGTTTGTCACAGACCGTGCAAAAAACGGGACGATAGAAAATATCTGTGTTCCAAAACAAGCCAACAACTGGAAAAACGCCAAGCGAGAATCTGTCATACACGTTGAGATCGATCGAATCTCTGATACATCTCAGCAGGCGACCGTGTGCCAGGAACTCGAATCAGTGCTCACCGATGTTGAACATGCCGTTACCGATTGGCCTTTGATGCGAGAAAAAATTCTCGAAATAAAAGTGCAAGCTGCCAACGCACCCGCCAATATTGACAAACGCGAACGCACGGAAACACTGACTTTCCTGCAATGGATTCATGACGATCACCTAACCATTCTGGGTTATCGTGAGTATGCGCTGCGGGAGGTAGACAGCAACCTTGAATTGCACGCCCTGGCGTCTTCCGGTCTGGGCATTCTTCGCTGCGAAGATGCTGAGTCCCTGTCGCTATCCTTTGCAGCTCTGCCGCCTGAGATTCGTAAACTGGCAACCAGCAAGAATCTCCTGATCACCAACAAATCCAATTCCCGAGCCACCATTCACCGTCCTGGTTATATGGATTACATCGGTGTCAAAAAATACGATTCTTCCGGTAAGGTCATCGGTGAGCATCGTATCTTAGGCCTTTATACGACTTCTGCATTTAATACACCGCCGAAAGATATCCCTTATCTGCGTTTGAAAGTTGAACGTTTGCTGGAACGCGCCGACCTGCCCGCGAAAAGCCACCGCGCCAAGTTGCTGATGGATATTGTGGGTTTTTATCCGCGTGATGAATTGTTTCAAATCAGTGACGACGATTTATTTCGCATCGTGACGGGCATTCTGCATATGCAGGAACGCCAGCGCGTACGGTTATTCGTGCGGGAAGATGCATACCGGCGTTTTGTGACATGTCTGGTTTATGTACCCAGAGAGCGTTTTTCGACCGGTGTCCGCATACGAATATTGACTGAATTGAAAAACGTCTTTGATGGTAGTGAAGAACCGCAGTTCAATGTACAGATCGGTGATTCGCTGCTAGCCCGTATCTTTGCTGTGATCCGGATTAGCGACTATCAATGCGACATGCCGGATATCAAAGAGCTGGAACAATCCCTGACTCTGTTGACTTGGCAATGGAAAGATTTCTTGCGCAGTGCGCTTTTCTGCGCCTACAGTGAAAGCACCTCGCTGCGCTTATTTGAGCAATATGCCGAAGCCTTTCCAGTGGACTACCAGGAATGGAACGATGCCAGTACGGGTGTTGATGATATCCAGTCAATGGAAAGTCTGAACGACGATAAACCCTTGTCGATTCGTTTGTATCAGCGGAAAGAAGACATGTCCAGATCCGGTCACTTCCGCATCAAGATCTATAACCTGGTTGCACCCATTGTTCTTTCTGATACGTTGCCGCTACTGGAAAACATGGGATTGCGCGTGATCAATGCCAGGCCGTATCAAATAACAAAAACGAATCAACAACAGGCCTGGTTGCTGGAATTTCAGGTCAGCACCGATTGCACCGGCTGCCTGGATCTTGACAATTTATCCGACTTGGTTAGCGATACATTCGTGGCAACCTGGTTCGGTAAAGTCGAAAACGACCCGTTCAATGCCTTGGCGATCAAAGCCAGTCTGCCTTCGCGCCAGGTCATTATTCTGCGCATGTACAGCCGCTACTTAAAGCAGGTCGGCCTGCCTTACAGCCAGCATTACATTGCCGAAACTTTGCAAGCAAAGGCTAATATCGCCAGCCGGCTGGTCGCATTATTTGAAGCAAAGTTTAGCCCAGACCGGCACAGCCTGGAACGCATGCAGTCCATTGAGAATGACATACAGCAGGCGCTGGATGATGTCAGCAGCCTGGATCAGGATCGTATCCTGCGTGCACTGATGGGCTTGATACTTTGTACCCTGCGTACCAACTGCTACCAGGATGATAAATCTTATATGTCTATCAAGCTTAGCTCGCGCGACATTGAGGAATTGCCCGAGCCCCGGCCGCGCTATGAAGTATTCGTGTATTCGCCCGATACAGAGGGCGTGCATTTACGCGCCGGCAAAGTGGCCCGCGGTGGCCTGCGCTGGTCGGATCGCAAAGAAGACTATCGTACTGAAGTCTTGGGCCTTGTCAAAGCACAAATGGTTAAAAATGCCGTTATTGTCCCCGAGGGCTCCAAAGGCGGCTTCATCGTCAAGGAATCATTGGCAGGGCTCGACCGCGCGACGATTAAGGAGAAAGTTCTCGCGTCATACAAAACCTTTATTCGGGGCTTGCTGGATATTACTGACAATCTGGTGAATAATGAAGTTAAACAGCCGGACGGCGTGATTCGCTATGACGATGATGATCCCTATCTGGTTGTTGCTGCAGATAAAGGGACGGCAACCTTTTCCGACATAGCCAACGGCGTATCGCAGGCATATGATTTTTGGCTCAGCGATGCTTTTGCCTCGGGTGGCTCCAATGGTTACGATCATAAAAAAATGGGGATTACCGCGCGTGGCGCCTGGGAATCGGTAAAGCGCCATTTTCGCGAACTCGGGAAGGATATTCAAAACGAACCTTTTACCGTTGTTGGTATTGGTGATATGTCGGGCGATGTGTTTGGTAACGGCATGTTGCTTTCCAAGCAAATCAAGCTGATTGCCGCTTTTGATCACCGCCACATTTTCATCGATCCCGACCCGGATGCCGCAGTCAGTTATAAAGAACGCCAACGACTGTTCGAGCTTCCCGGTTCCAGTTGGGATGATTATGATAGATCGTTGCTCTCCGAAGGCGGGGAGATATATTCCCGCAGTCTGAAGTCGATTGAACTTTCTGATGCGGCAGTAAAGGTTCTGGGGCTTGGCAAGAATCGCTTCACTTCATTAACACTGATTAATGCGTTGTTAAAAGCGCCGGTGGAACTCATCTGGAATGGTGGTATTGGCACGTATATTAAAGCGTCCGGAGAATCGCATGCTGATGTCGGAGATCGCCACAATGACAATATTCGTATCAGTGCCAGCGAATTGCGCGCAAAAGTTATCGGTGAAGGCGGCAATCTGGGTGTCACGCAAATGGCGCGAATTGAGTATGCCAAACTCGGTGGTATGTGCAACACCGATTCGATCGACAACTCTGCCGGTGTGGATTGTTCTGATCATGAAGTGAATATCAAAATATTGTTGAATGCCGCGATGCAAAGTGATGTCCTGGATAACGTCGCGCGCAATAAACTGCTGCGGGAAATGACCGACGATGTAGCGCAATTAGTTCTGCAGCACAATTACACCCAAACACAGGTAATCAGCCTGATGGTAGACCGGCGGCAGTCCTTGTTCAATGAACATGTGCGGTATATGCGTGCTTTAGAGCGTTTGGGTTTATTGAAACCCGCGATCGAATTTTTACCTGACGAAGAAGAGCAGGCGCAAAGAATTGTGGATGGTACGGGTATGACCCGGCCAGAGCTCTGTATTTTATTGGCTTACGCCAAGATTGACGTATTTTTGCAATTGGTCAGAAGTCATCTGGTCGATGAAAAATATTTTGTTGATGACACGAGCCACTACTTTCCGGAACGATTACGTAGACCCTTCGCCGAACAAATTCGCCAGCACCGGTTGCAGCGCGAAATTATTGCAACCAAGACCACGAACAACATGCTCAACCGCATGGGCGCTACCTTTGTATTTAGACTGCAGGAATTGACCGGTGCACCGGCGTATCGTATCGTCCGCGCCTTCAGTATTATCCGAGACAGCTTCCGACTACCTGAATTGTGGCAGCAGGTTGATCACCTGGATAATCAAATTCCCACGTCACTGCAGTTTCAACTGCAACACCGGATCAATCAGCTCGCGGAACATGGCAGCTTATGGATATTGCGTACTTATCGTCAAAATGAGTCTATACACACCATGATCCGGGAATTTCGTCACTGTATTGAAACACTGAATAACCATTTTAACGGCTTTCTCTCGGAATCGCATCGTGAACAGTGGCAATTAACGCAACAAGCGCTAAGCGCGGAGGGGGTGCCCGACAGTCTTGCTAATTCACTGGCGGCATTGGAAATTGACTATTTGTTCCTCGATATTATTCTTCTTGCCAACGATACCGGCAAACCACTGGAAGATTGCGCGAAGATTTATTTCTCCCTGCTCGACATACTTGATACATATTGGCTGCATCTGGAGATGCGCCGGTTTAAAGCGGAAGACAATTGGCACGCCGCTGCACGCTCCAGTCTGGAAGAAGAGCTTTATGTCCTTGAACGAAAAATCGCATGTGCCATGATCCGTGCTACGGAAGAAACACCGTTCGACCCATTTGCTGTCACGGCAGTATGGCAAGACAAAAACAGCAATCAATTGAGCCATTGTAAAGAGACATTCGGTGAATTGCAGTCGGTGGAGCCCACTAGCCTGGCAATTTTTATGGTCGCCATCCAACAGTTGCGCTCACTGTTGCATGTGAGTAGTATGGGATAAAGCGCTCAGCGACATATGGGCGTGGTTATCGCGACGCGCATATTTAATTTGCGCGAGCTTGACAACAATAAAAGATCTGTTATCGGTTCTGTAAATGAAGAAGATTATGGTACCGAAAAAATGGTTACACCATCGGTAGTTGATTATTATGTACCATTAGTGAGATTGGCAGATGAATCAACGTTTGCATGTTGTTCTCAACATTCCGGTGCATGAACTTATCCATTATTATGAAGGTATGGTTGAATCGGTTGTGGCAACGACGACTGATGGCCGCACGATAAAATTTCCAGCCAGCATTCTACGCTCGATCGTGCAAAATAATGGTGTGCACGGTACGTTTGAGCTGGTATTCAATGAGCATTATAAGTTTGTATCGATCAATCGTATAGATAACGGATGATTGCGCGCATAATCCTTGCTTTTATTACTAGACAACGTGCGTTAAACTTTCTATCCGACAAACTTCCCTGAATAAACACTTTTTTTACCCCCTATTTTATTAAGATAAGTCAAATGGCTCAATATGTTATGTCTATGCTCCAGGTGAGCAAGATCGTCCCCCCAAAGCGTCAAATTATTAAGGATATTTCGCTCAGCTTTTTTCCGGGCGCGAAGATTGGTTTATTGGGGCTAAACGGTTCCGGTAAGTCTACAGTACTGCGGATTATGGCAAACGAAGACAAGGAATACGATGGAGAGGTGCAGCGCCTGCCGGACATCCGCATTGGTTACTTGCCACAGGAACCACAGCTGAATCCAGCGCACACCGTGCGTCAGGAAGTGGAAGAAGGACTCGGCGAAGTGATGCAAGCGCAAAGAAAACTGGACGACGTATATGCAGCTTACGCCGAAGAAGATGCGGACTTTGATGCACTTGCTGCCGAGCAAGCACGTCTGGAAGCGATTATTGCGACAGCTGGCAGCGATACTGAGCATCAGATGGAAATCGCAGCGGATGCGCTGCGCCTGCCACCGTGGGAAGCAGCCATTAAGCACCTGTCGGGCGGTGAAAAACGGCGTGTCGCGTTGTGTAAGCTGCTTCTGGAAAAGCCTGACATGCTGTTGCTTGATGAACCGACTAATCACCTTGACGCTGAGTCGGTGGAATGGCTGGAACAATTTCTGGTGCGTTTTCCCGGGACCGTGGTGGCCGTGACACATGATCGTTATTTTCTCGACAATGCTGCCGAGTGGATACTCGAGCTTGACCGTGGCCGTGGTATCCCATGGAAGGGCAACTATTCGAGCTGGCTGGAGCAGAAGGAAGCACGTCTGGAACGGGAAAGTAAACAAATGGACGCGCATATGAAGTCGATGAAGCGGGAGTTAGAATGGGTGCGACAGAACCCGAAAGGACGACAGGCAAAATCCAAAGCACGTCTTTCCCGCTTCGAGGAGCTCTCTTCTCAGGAATACCAGCAACGTAACGAGACTCAGGAAATTTTTATTCCGGTTGGTGAGCGGCTGGGTAATGAAGTCATAGAATTTAAAAATGTTCGCAAAGCATACGATGACCGGTTGTTGATCGACAATCTTAGTTTTAATGTGCCGCCAGGCGCAATTGTTGGCATTATTGGCCCGAATGGTGCTGGTAAATCGACACTGTTTAAATTGATAACCGGCAGAGACAAAGCAGATTCTGGCGAGGTGAATATCGGTGCCACGGTGAAGATAGCGCATGTTGATCAGGCGCGTGATGCACTGGCGAACGATAAGACTGTTTTTGATGCGATCTCCGATGGCAATGATATGCTTACGGTAGGCAAATATACAATCCCGGCGCGTGCTTATCTTGGTCGTTTTAACTTCAAAGGTGGTGATCAGCAAAAGATTGTCGGCCAGCTTTCTGGTGGTGAACGGGGACGTCTGCATTTGGCCCGGACACTGATTTCAGGGGGTAATGTATTGTTACTGGATGAGCCCTCCAATGATCTCGATGTGGAGACTTTGCGTGCGTTGGAAGATGCGGTATTGGAATTTGCCGGCTGTGTGCTGGTTATTTCGCATGACCGCTGGTTTCTCGATCGCATTGCCACGCATATCCTGGCGGCTGAAGGTGATTCGCAATGGGTATTCTTCAATGGTAATTATCAGGAATATGAAGCGGATAAGAAGAAACGGCTTGGTGAAGAAGGTGCAAAACCGAAGCGGCTCCGATATAAGCCGATCAGCCGTTGATTTTTATTCAATACAGCGTGTCATGAGTCAGCATAACTTTGGCGTATATCCGGATAATTACGCGTTGATCTTTTATAAATAGGAAATATGCACGGTTAATAAAGGTAAAAGTGCATATATGGTTCATTGGTCGTGCCAATATGTTGAAACTCAGGCGCAACCGTATACATAACAAAAAAACCAAAATTATGATTGGAATCTTGATTATCTCCCACGAGAATCTGGCCGACAGTTTAGTTCAGTGTGCGACGCACGTCTTGGGTGAAAAATTGCAGCAGGTGAAGTATTTGAGTGTATTTGCGCATGACAACCCTGATGACGTTGTTTTAAAGGCGCGGAAATTGGTCAGTCAGATTGATGCCGGCGATGGTGTGTTGGTGTTAAGCGATATTTATGGCGCGACGCCAAGTAATATTGCCCGACAATTGATTAAACTTGGCAGGGTGGAATGTCTGGTTGGCGTTAATCTGCCTATGCTGATACGAGCGCTGACTTATCGTAATGAGCCACTTGTCGTCATGATAGAGAAGGCAGTCAATGGCGGAAAGGATGGTATCTTTCATGTACGCCTGGAACCATGCGATGCAGTATAAGGAAATAGAAATCATCAATAAACTCGGACTGCATGCGCGTGCATCAGCCAAACTTACCAAACTGGCCAGTCAATTTAACTGTGAGGTATGGCTGTCGCGCAGTAGTCGCAGGGTTAACGCAAAAAGTATCATGGGTGTGATGATGCTGGCGGCGAATAAGGGTGCAAAGGTTGGAATAGAAACGATCGGCGAGGATGAAGTCGAGGCCCTTTCGGCTATAGTGGAGCTGATTGAAGATTATTTTGGAGAAAGTGAATGAGCTTTATCTTGCACGGTGTTGGCGTGTCGGATGGCATAGCCATCGGGCATGCGCATCTTGCTAAGCCAACCGCGCTGGAGGCTGCGCATCATCTGGTGCCAAAAAATCAAATAGACAGGGAAATTGCGCGACTTAACGATGCGTTTGCTGTCGTACGCAAGGAACTGGAAACACTGCAGGCTTCGGCGATGGATGGCCCTGCTTTAGCGGAATTCAGCGCGTTTCTGGAGCTACACCACATGATTCTGGATGATCCCATGCTTTCGGAGGCGGCTAGCAATTGTATTGCTCAGACCCATTGTAATGCTGAATGGGCCATTACACAACAAATGGATGCGTTGCTGGAGCAATTTGAAAAAATCGATGATGCTTACTTGCGAGAGCGTAAAACGGATGTGATTCAGGTTGTGGAACGGGTGCTTAAGGCTTTGCTGGGGCACCCTGGTTATATTCCGCCACCGGTAAAATACGCGGGTGACAGTATCCTGGTTGCGCATGATCTCAGTCCTGCTGATGTGATGCAATATAAACAGCATCATTTTAACGCATTTCTTACCGACCTCGGCAGTCCAACCTCCCATACGGCGATTGTTGCGCGCAGTCTGAACATTCCTTCTGTCGTAGCCCTGCACCATGCACATCAGGTAATTCTTGAGAACGATTATTTAATTGTAGATGGCAGCCAGAACATTGTCATTGTTAATCCTGGCAAATATGTATTGTCTGAGTACCGGTTGCGGAAAAGTCAGCTTGAGCTGGAAAAACGTAAGCTGAAGCGACTCAAGTCTGTTGTGACCATGACACTTGATGGCACGCCGGTCGAGTTGCATGCCAATATAGAATTGCCTCATGACGTGGAGCAGGTAAAAGAAAATGGCGCTGATGGTATTGGTTTGTTTCGAAGTGAGTTTCTGTTCCTTAATCGCGATAATTTGCCTGACGAAGATGAGCAATTTGAAGCTTATCGATCTGTCGCAGTCAACATGCGTGGCCTGCCCGTAACAATTCGTACCTTTGATCTGGGTGGGGATAAGAATGTTAAGAATATTACACGTGTAGCGGCCAATCCGGCATTGGGATTGCGCGCGATTCGCTTTTGCCTGGCGGAGCCCGGGCTATTTCATACCCAGTTGCGCGCGATACTGCGGGCCTCAAATTTTGGCAAGCTTCGTATTCTTATCCCGATGCTGTCCAGCGTCTCTGAAATTGAGCAGACGCTGCATCTGATTGATGAAGCGAAACAAAGCCTGCGTGATGAGCAAATTACATTTGATGAAGATATTCCGGTCGGCGGGATGATAGAAATTCCCGCCGCTGCACTGCGCCTTGATATGTTTTTGCGTAAACTGGATTTTCTGTCTATTGGCACCAATGACTTAATACAGTATACGCTTGCAATAGATCGTGTCGATGATGCCGTTGCACATCTCTATAATCCACTCCATCCGGCGGTTTTATGGCTTATTGCGCGCATTATTCAGTCGGCAAATCGCGCCAGAGTGCCCGTGGCAATTTGTGGTGAGATGGCTGGAGATATTCAGTTTACCCGTTTGTTGCTCGGTCTTGGTTTGCAGCAATTCTCCATGTATCCGGCACAACTGCTTACAGTTAAGCGCCAGGTATTGAACAGCTACTTACCAGATGTTATACCGCTGGCGCATCGAATAGTAAAAACCGAGAATTCGGAAAAAATATCCGGCTTGTTGATGAAACTGAATAATTAGTTCAGGCAAGTGCCTAGTCTGGTCTGGCGCTTTGACGATATAATTGGATAAATGGCATGAACACGGAAGGCGCTGTTACGCTGCCTGGCAACGGTGTTGCGCGTTCGTTCCTCATTAATTAACAATTATTATTGTATGCAAGCTCAAAACTCAGTCGGTGTTGTGACGCCGCAGTATGTGCACATAGACAGACCGTTACATTTGAAAAGTGGCGCGGTACTGAATAGTTATAATCTTGTGTATGAAACATACGGTAAACTTAATTCAGCCAAATCTAACGCAGTGCTGATCTGTCATGCGCTTTCGGGCAGTCATCATGTGGCCGGGGTTTATGCGGATCAACCCAAGAGCACCGGATGGTGGGACAATATGATTGGCCCTGACAAGTCAATTGATACGAATCGCTTTTTTGTTATTGGCGTCAATAATCTTGGTGGCTGTCATGGTTCTACGGGCCCTGCCAGCATTGATGCAAGAACCGGACGTCCTTATGGCGCAAGCTTTCCGATTGTTACTGTAGAGGACTGGGTGGAAGCGCAGGCGCAATTAGCCGATCATTTAGGGATTGATCAATTTGCCGCAGTTGGCGGTGGCAGTCTTGGGGGAATGCAAGCGATTCAATGGGCGCTGGATTATCCAGAGCGTTTAAGGCATGCGCTGGTTATTGCCGCTGCCTCTAAATTGACAGCACAGAATATCGCATTTAACGATGTGGCGCGCCAGGCAATTATTTCTGATCAGGAATTTTATGGCGGTGATTATTATTCGTATGATACGTTGCCGCGGCGCGGTTTAAGGTTAGCGCGGATGCTTGGGCATATTACTTATCTGTCCGACGATTCCATGGCGATAAAATTTGGACGGGATTTGCGTAGCGGGGCGTTTTCTTTTGGTTACGATGTTGAGTTTGAAATTGAATCCTATCTGCGTTACCAAGGCGATAAATTTGCTGATCAATTTGATGCGAATAGCTATTTGCTGATGACTAAGGCACTGGACTATTTTGATCCGGCGAATGCTTACAATGGTGATCTAAGCGCCGCTTTCCGTACGGCAGAGGCAAATTTTCTGGTGTTATCATTTACATCCGACTGGCGCTTTTCACCGGAACGTTCGCGGGATATTGTTAAAGCGCTGCTGGATAACGAGGTCAACGTGAGTTATGCGAAAATCACGTCTCAACATGGCCACGATTCATTTCTGATGGTGAATCCCTATTATCATCAGCTGGTTCGCGCTTATATGGATAAAATTGAAATTTAGTGGTCAGATTTACGAAACAATGATTTATAACACAAAGCCATCTGATACGTATCGACCCGATTTTGCGGCTATCGCTTTGTGGATAAGCTCGGGTGCGAAAGTCCTCGATCTTGGTTGTGGCGACGGCTCGTTGCTGCGCTATTTGCGTGATACACGCGGAATTTTTGGGTATGGCGTGGAAATTGATGACAATAATGTTCTCGGTTGCGTTAAAAACGGTGTGAACGTTATTCAGAGCGATCTGGAATCCGGTCTGTCAATATTTGAATCGGATTCTTTTGATTACGTGATTTTATCGCAAACGTTGCAGGCGATGCGGCATACCGAAGAGATTGTCAATGAAATGCTGCGGGTTGGTAAGCAGGGGATTGTGTCGTTTCCCAATTTTGGCTACTGGAAGAACCGTATGCAAGTAATTTCAGGCCATATGCCGATATCGGAAGAATTGCCTTATCAATGGTTTGACACCCCAAACATTCATCTTTGCACGCTTGGTGATTTTGAAGAATTATGTCGCTTGTGCGGCGCGCAGATTCTTGAGCGTATTGTGATGAATGGTAACCGGCAGATCACGTTTCTACCTAATCTTATTGGAAAGCTGGCATTTTATCGATTCGAGCGGCAGATCAAAGAATCCATCAAAAAAACGGCGATGTAAGCATTAAAATTGATCATGGTGTTGCGTAAAAAGCGCTGTCGGTAATAGCATGAATGGCAGCGGTCCAAAAAGTCCATTTTTCGACATTCCTGTTGCGTCCACACTTTCGTATCTGAACAATTTTGTTAAAGCGGAATGCCTGCGAAAAGAATCCTGGGCTTTCTTTTTCCCTGACTGAATCCCTTTAGTAATTTTCAATACCGACATGTCATATTATTATAATGGTATGTTTTTCAACAAAATAATCGGCCGATTATTTTCTACTTAAAAATGTTAGGCGCTGTCACAAGCTAATTGTTCATTGTTATTGAGTTGTTTTAAACAAGTAACGAGATGATGCCGGATTTCGGCGATCGCTCGTTTGCTAAAAGGAAAATATGCCTTATCTAACCAATGACCATGCTATTATTATAGTTATTTATACGAGGAGGGAATCGCAGTGAATAGACGGGATGTAATAAAAGCTGGTGCAGTGGCGGTTGCTTCAACACCGGCGGTTTTTGGGGGTGCTGCGCAGGCGCAGCTTTGCCGTCCGGAAGGGGACAGGAGTCCGTTGACTGAGCCGGACAGTCCGCAGGTTTCGTCGTATACTGAGCCGCTTTATTTCCCGCCGGCAATGGTCGAGGTCAATCCGGCCTCGCTGAATCCACCACCCGATCCAAATCGCCATCAGCGCTACAATGAATTTTTACCTGCCAAGTTTTATGTTCAGCACCTGACTGAAGGATTCTGGAATTACCATAAGGAATTATCTGCGCTGAATTCAGATGGCGGCTCACTCGCGTGGATGTTTAATGGTGCGACACCGGGTGAAACCATGGTGGCGCGTTATGGTGAGCCCGTTTTTGTGCGTCGATATAATGACCTGCCTGACCTGGAAAACGCCCGTATGCCGTTTGGTTATCCGGCCAGTTCCATCCACTTGCATAATGCGCATACGGCGTCTGAGAGTGATGGTTTTCCGATGGATTTTACGGTTCCAGGAGAATTCTGGGATCATCACTATGCCATGTATCCGGCGCGTAACAATCCCAACGAAGCCTTGGCCAGTCTCTGGTATCACGATCATATGATCGATTTTACCGCGACCAATGTGTATGCCGGTCTCTCGGCAATGGCCATTTTCTATGATGATATCGATAGCGGTGATGAGAATGATTCTAATCCAGATGCATTACGCCTGCCCGGCAACCTGCAATTTGGTGGAGACAACCAGGGTAATCCGAATGGCTATGACATATCATTGATTCTGCACGACGTGCGTTTCACGCAGGACGGTCATCCAGCCTATAACGTATTCGATACCGACGGACATCTGGGTGATTTGATTACGGTAAACCGTAAAGTAAAACCCTTCATGAATGTGGAGCCGCGCAAATACCGTTTCCGTATTTATGATGGCGGGCCATCAAGATTGTATGAACTGGAGCTCAGTGACCGCAGCAGCATGACTTGTATTTCCAATGATGGCAATTTACTGGAACATCCGGTTGACGTGACGAGTATTGTTCTTGGGCCGGCCAATCGCTTTGACATTATTATTGACTTTTCACGCTATTCATCCGGCGATCATGTTGATCTGGAGAATGTGATGGAGCAGATCAATGGACAAGGTCCAACCGGCCGCCGCTTGCCGCCGGATCAGCATATGGAGGTTTTGCGTTTCAATATTGTCGACCTCAAAGGGCCGGATAACAGTCGGGTGCCTTCTTTCTTGCGCGCATTACCAGAGATTAATCTGGATGAGGTGGTGGCGCATCGTGAATGGGTATTTGACCATGATATGGGTTTATGGACAGTGAATGGTGATTTTATGGATCCGACCGTTGTTTCGGCGGCGCCTAAACAGGGTACGGCTGAAATATGGACATTCAGGAATGCAGGAAGCTCTTGGGCACATCCGGTGCATGTGCATTTTGAAGAGTTTCAGGTGCTGGAATGGAATGGCAAGCCGCCGACGGGTATTTTGAAATCCCGCAAAGATACGGCAGTACTTGGTCCCAACGATACCGTCAAAGTATTTTATCGTTTCGATGATTTCAAAGGCAGTTATGTGATTCATTGTCATAACAATGTGCATGAAGATAACGCCATGATGCTGCGCTGGGATGTTGTTGCGGCGGATGACCAATAGGCGAAGCAGTATAAGCCAGAATTTTACAGTAATGGACGGATGCGAAATTTATTTTAGGAGTAAACAAACATGAAAAACCGTAGAGCATTTCTCACGACTGCTGTTGGTGCATCAGTTGCTGTTACAGCAGTAGCGGCGCCGAAAGTTACAGAGCAGACGCCGGCGCTGATGACCTGTTCACCTGCATCGGGCGGTAAAAATGCCAAACTTTTTCCACATGTCATTGTGCAAGACCAGCATAAACGTAAGGCCTGGTTTTATGAGGAACTGATCAAGGACAAGCTGGTATTGGTTAACTTCACCTCATCCAGAGGTGAGAATTATTACCCGATTATCGAGAACATGGTCAAGGTGCAGGAAATGTTGCAAGACCGTCTTGGTAAAGATGTTTTTATGTACACTATCACCACCGATCCTTATCGTGACAATCCTGACACACTGAAGGCGCTGGCTGATAAATATGATGCCAAATGGCAGTTCCTGAGCGGCGCACCTGAAGATATCAAACATATATTGGCATCATTTAATGCGCGCGGAAATCTTCACGCATTATCCTGGGTTGGCAATGAAAAGCTGGGCCGCTGGCTCAATAAGCCAAGCCGGTTGCATCCTCTTTACATTGCCGAATCAGTCGCACGTTTGAGCACGGGCAAACATTACAAACCCTATCTGGTGAGAATGCGCAGTGCCTGATAAGCAGAACAAAGGTAAATTTACTTACAGTACAGGTTGATTGCTGTAAGACGCGCCAGTTATTTTTGATCGGTAAAGAATAAAGGTGAAATCAAATGAACGTTTACGTGATTAACAAATTGGGCGTATTTACGCTGTTATACGGCCTTTTGCTGGGGAGCATGAGTTTGTCAGCTGTTGCGCAGCGCACTGATTCTGCTGGTCCTGCTGGCGTGGGGGATTGTGCGCTAGCAGAAGATCCGATGACCGGGATGACGGGATGGATGGGCCATCCATGCACGCAGCCACGTCCGGGAGCGTCGACGCAAACCAGTCCTGAGCCAGGCTTGACGCAGGTCGTGACGCCGGAAGGATTTTTCCCGCCGGTAGACCCGTTTGCCAATCCACCCGGGAGCAATTTCTTGTTGAATGTAGATTCGAATCTGTATGACTTTAATGGTGATGAAATGCCGAATACGCTGCCATCGACCCCGACGAATCCCTACAATTTGCATGATGGTCCGGTTTTGACAAAAAGCATAGATCCGACAAGCCCGGAAGATGACTTAAATGACATTATCAGTAAGTTAGAGGCCGTGGTTAGCGGCCGGGAATACAGGAAGCATCCTAAGAAGAAATACAAAAGGAAACATCATCATGCGCATGATGATGAGTATGAGGATTGGCACGCGCATGAGGATAAGCATCATGGACATGACGAAGCAGAATTTAGTCATGCTGATATAAACATGGCGCTTGCGATCCTTGAGGGCGATAAGGTTAATGACAGGGCGTATAGTGGTTTTCCGATGCTTCACTATAACGGTCCCAACAAGGTCAAAAAAGTTGTGCCGATTTGTCATGACCCAGATGGTAATATTCTGCAAGAATGCGGTCCCAATGATACGGTTGTGGGTGGTAACGTTGATGTCAACATGATTTATTTTAATCAGCATATTAAGAGCGATACGGCTTTTGTTGATCCCAGTGCGGTGCAGGAAGTACCCTGGACAGTCACCTATCGCATTAATATTTTAAATCGCGGCCTGGAAGACTTTTCGCCGATGGCCATGAATTTTGATCGTGTCGGATCAGATCGCGGTCCGTTTCACGCATCCATGGACCAAAGCTACTTTCCAATGTTAGCGGAAGGAACGCAATATACGATTAAGATAAAACAAAATAAGGGCAAGTACTTCAATCTGGTTTATACCTGGGGCTGGCGTATTCACCCACCACGTGTACAGGTGATGGAAAATGCATTGAAAACAGCGGGCCCAGATGGCGATACATTGCCAGAATGGGAGAAGAAAGCTTTCTGTGAAGGCGGCAAGACAGACCCTGATTGTGATCCAGTCAACAATGACGACGACCGGCTCTATGCAATTTCCCAAATTGGCGATTTATCGCCGGCCAAGAGAATGTGGAATACATTCCGTGCGATGCAAGATGGCAGTATTGATAATGAACAGGCAGCCACTGATTTGAGAGCGGCGTTCCTGGACTGGGTGGATCGCACCAAGTTGCCTTCAGGCATTGAGGCTGATCCGGATTCTACGATTACCCTGCTGTATGTAAATAATACCATTTATGGCAGTCGACAAGGTTTGCAAGGGGCGGGTAGTGAGTTGGGCCCTGCAAGTTATAAAGGTATCCTGAATGGTGGTGCGCCTGACTGGAATATTCGTCCCTATCATTACCGCGTGACGTTATTGAATGGGGATCATTTTCCGCATGGTTACATGAGTGTCGACTTTGGGGGTTCGCGTGGCTGGGAAAATCAGTTTCAGTTTACCGACCCAACGACTTTAATGGATCCGCAGGGACCGCATACTGGCACAACCGAAATTGAAGGACGGCAATTCTCTATTGAAGACGACATGATCGTATTGACTGGGGAAGATAATGTTTTTCCAATAAACCGGGGTGGTACTGAAGAGTTCTTCACAGCAGACCCCCGTAATCAGGAAGATCGTGATAATGGCCCGCCGCAATTAGGTTCAGGGTGCTTTTTTACCTTTGGTCGAAATCATGCCTGGCCGAATGCGGGCGGTCCGTGGGGCAGCATTGTTGTGATGCCGGTTCAAGCGGATGGTACGCCGACCAAACATGTGGTTGAGATAGAATTCAACTATGAGCCAAGCCGCCGGTTACGGATTTATCAGTTTGACCCGATGCATCATGATGTCGCAATTTATTCGTTGCACTGAACAAATACATTTAGAACCCCCTTTTTTTGTAAAGGAAGGTTCTGTATCAAATACTTACAGTAACAAAACATAAATGGGCCTCACGTTCAGTTTGCAAACAAGCGGGTTTCTGATGATTTTTTTTGTTTCAAATTGTGTCATAACGAATAAATATTCATCTGCTGGAAAATCAATCATGCGATACGTCTTTATAGTCATACCGGCTGTTTTTTGTGGCTTTATTGCAGGGTGGTATTTATTTAGTGATGGCGCGCCGGCTGCCAGTCAGAATGCTGCCTTGGGTGATGTTGCAGATACTGTCGACGAAGGAGGTTATCCAACGGTAACGATTGCATCTTCGGTTTCACACAATTTAGGTATACGCCATGCCGCAGCAGAAAAAAGGGATTTGCACCGAAATATCGAGACCATTGGAAAAATTACGCGGGTAGATCCAATGGCACGACGAACTGTCACACCGCCCATAGATGGCGCGCTCGCTTATATCGCTGATAAGCATGATGGTGATTTTCTTGAACGCGGTGAATTGTTATTCACTGTCGTTTCGGATGAACTGTTTGATTTGCAGAAAGCGTATCAAAATGCTGTTTTATCCGGTGATCCGTCAACTGCCGGCGGAATGATTCCGGATATGCGGCAAATGGGTTTATCGCCGGACCAGATTACTGCGTTACAAAACGGTGCGGTACCTGAGTTTCCAGTAGAAGTTTATGCCGCTGAAGACAGTTATATTTTTTCACGCCGAGGGTTTGTCGGAGAATCCGTCCATACCGGTTTTACAGTATTCAGTGTGGGTGGTCATTACAGTGTGATTGAGGTGACGGCTGAAGTTTTTGAACGCCAATGGTCATGGGTGGAAACCGGTCAAACCGCATCGATGACCGTGCGTGGTTTACCGGGCGCTGTTTTTGCAGGCACCGTTGCCCGTGTACAGCCTCCGGTGGGATTTACGACACGCTCACTTGAAGTCGTCCTGAAATTTAACACGGACGACCCCGGGCTTTCACAAAGCATGTTTGCCCATGTCAGTATTTCAGGCCGACCAAAGGAAAACGTGCTGGTCGTGCCATCTGGGGCAGTTATTCGTACTGGCAGTGAACAACGCGTTGTTCGCAAGCATGACGATGGCAGTTACCAGCCCGTGGTCGTCGTCGCGGGAGAAGAATCAGGCGGCATGGTTGAAATACAATCCGGCCTGCAAGCGCATGACACGGTCGTGACATCAGGCCAGTTCCTCATTGATTCCGAAAGTAATTTGTTGGCGGATTTCTCCCGTATGTCAACGAATGATGCCGCACAATCAACGTCAATCGATCCCCCTCACCACCACCACCACCACCATTAATAATCATAATGCCGCGAATTAATGACCCAACCATAAGCGGGTGGAAGACAGCGCAATGATTGCAAGCCTGATCCGGTGGTCAATTGATAATCGGCTGTTGATAGTGTTAATAGCGGCGCTATTGGGTGTCTGGGGCATTTGGTCGGTTAAGACCATGCCGGTTGATGCAATACCTGATCTCTCGGATGTACAGGTGATTATTAAAACCGGTTATCCGGGTCAATCCCCGCAGGTTGTCGAAGATCAAATCACTTATCCCATTTCGACTGCCATGCTCGCCGTACCCGGCGCAGTGACCGTACGGGGATATTCCTATTATGGCGACTCATATGTTTACGTCATTTTCTCCGATAATACGGATATTTATTGGGCGCGTTCGCGCGTACTGGAATACCTCAACCAGGTGAATGATCAATTGCCCGGCGGCGTCACACCAAAACTTGGCCCGGATGCAACCGGAGTTGGCTGGGTGTATCAGTATGCCTTACTGGATCGCACGGGTCAGCATGATTTATCCGAGTTGCGCACCCTGCAAGACTGGTTTCTGAAATACGAATTACAAGCGCTGCCGGGTGTGTCTGAAGTGGCGACAATAGGCGGTATGATTAAGCAATATCAGGTTGTCATTGATCCCGATAAGTTGCGTGGTTATTACCTGACATTGGGTAACGTCAAACAAGCCATTGAAGAATCCAACCGGGAAATCGGCGGATCAGTGCTTGAGCTCTCTGAAGCCGAGTATATGGTGCGTTTTAAAGGTTATTTGAATGGTGTGGAAGATATTGCCCAAACGCGCGTGCCGACGATTCAGCGTCGGCTTTCTATTTCCTCCGTATTGCTTGACGATGTGGTGCAAACAATTCAGCTGGGCCCGGCCATACGGCGGGGTGTCGCGGATTTGAACGGGGAAGGGGAAGTGGTGGGCGGCGTCGTCGTCATGCGCGCGGGCGAGAATGCGTTGGCAACCATTGATGCGGTGAAACAAAAGCTGCAGGCATTACGTGCCAGTCTTCCTGCGGGGGTAGAACTGATAGAAACCTATGACCGTTCTACACTCATTAGCAGCGCAGTGGATACACTGACCGACCGTTTACTGAAAGAATTTGTTGTTATTATTCTGGTTTGTGGGTTATTTCTACTGCATTTCCGTTCATCGCTGGTTATTTTAATCAGTCTGCCAGTGGGTATATTGGTTGCCTTTATTATCATGCGTACGCAGGGAATCAATGCCAATATTATGTCGCTGGGCGGCGTGGCCATTGCGATCGGGGCGATGGTGGATGCCACCATTGTCATGATAGAGAATGTGCACAAGCATTTGCAGCGTGCAGAAATGAGTGAAAAGAATCGTATTCAGGCTATTCAGGACGCCACTGCAGAAGTGGGCGCGCCACTATTTTTTTCACTGATTATTATTACCCTGAGTTTCCTGCCGGTTTTTGCTTTAGCGGCACAGGAGGCGCGTTTGTTTGCGCCGCTGGCCTATACCAAAACCTACGCCATGGCAGCCGCTGCAGGTCTATCCATTACCCTGGTTCCTGCCTTAATGGTTTATCTCATACGTGGAAAAATTCGCCGTGAAGAAGATAATCCACTCAATCGGCAATTAATTGCGTTTTATTATCCGTTGGTCAGTAAAGCATTAAGCAAGCCACTGATCATTATCATCATCGCGGGCCTGTTAATCGTTTCACTCGCTTGGCCTTTATCACAGCTTGGCAAGGAGTTTATGCCGGATATGAATGAAGGTGATCTGTTGTATATGCCCACAACCTTGCCCGGTATTTCTATCGGTAAAGCTCGCCAGCTCTTACAGCAGACCAACCGGTTAATCAAAACAGTACCTGAGGTTGAGCAGGTTTTCGGTAA
This sequence comes from Nitrosomonas sp., assembly GCA_021604405.1. Lineage (GTDB taxonomy): Bacteria > Pseudomonadota > Gammaproteobacteria > Burkholderiales > Nitrosomonadaceae > Nitrosomonas. The sequence goes on from BQJA01000004.1 coordinate 76,311, forward strand.
AGTAGGGCGGGCTGAAACAGCAACTGACCCGGCGCCATTAACGATGATTGAGAGCGTCATAAAACTCAAACCCAGTGCACAGTGGCGAACGGGTATGACGATAGGAAAAATAACGCAGGAACTGGATCAGCGTGTACAGGTGCCAGGCCTGCGCAATTCGTGGTTGATGCCGATTCGTACGCGAATTGATATGCAGGCAACCGGCATAAATACGCCGATTGGCTTGAAAATAGCCGGTCCTGATCTTGCAGGTATCGAGGCGTTGGGTGCACAGGTTGAGTCCATATTGCGGACGATACCGGCAACCAGCACAGTTTTGTCAGATCGCACTACCGGTGCACGATATATTGACGTTGATATTGACCGCCGCGCGGCGACCCATTTTGGCATCAGTATTGCCGAAATTGAAGAATCAGCAAATATTGCAATCGGTGGTCTGGATATTACGTATACCGTTGAAGACCGTGCGCGTTATCCAGTCAATTTACGTTATCCACAAGAATGGCGGGATTCACTTGCCAAACTCAAAGCGCTTCCGCTGGTAATTAATGAAGACGTGCAAGTGCAGCTGCAGGATTTGGCTGAGATTGCGGTTGTAGACGGCCCGCCGGTGATTAAAAGTGAAAATGCGCGCATGAATGGCTGGGTGTATGTCACCATTATGAATCAGGATATCAGTGCCTATGTGGCGCATGCCAGGCAGGTATTACAGGAACAACTGCAATTACCGGCAGGCTATACCGTTGATTGGACAGGGCAATACCAGTTTCTTGAGCGTGCGGCGGAACGGTTGAGCCTCATTGTGCCTGTTACGCTGTTGATAATATTTATCCTGCTGTATTTTGCCTTTCAGAGTATGGTGGAAACTTTGCTTGTGCTGCTTACCTTACCATTTGCATTAGCCGGCAGTTTCTGGTTGTTATGGCTACTGGATTATCAGCTTTCCGTCGCTGTTGCTGTCGGCCTTATTGCTTTGGCCGGTGTAGCGGCTGAGTTTGGCGTGGTGATGATTGTCTATCTGCGTGAGGCGGTTATGCGCCGTAGGCCAAAGACACATACGGCACTTATCGCAGCAGTCGTGGAAGGGGCTGCGTTAAGAGTACGTCCTAAAGCCATGACCGTTGCCGTTATTGTTGTGGGTTTGCTACCAATCATGATTGGCGGCGGCAGTGGTTCAGAAATCATGCAACGCATTGCGGCACCAATTATTGGCGGCATGATTACCGCACCCATGATATCCATGTTTTTAATCCCGGTTTTATATTACTTATGGCAAAGAAGAAAACTTACACAACAGGAGGGCACATATTGATGCATAAAAATTTTTCGACGATTTGCCTGGTGGCGCTGCTGAGTTGGAGTACCTTTTTGCTGGCTGAATCCGATGCAGAGCAATCCGAAAATGCCTTTGCTGAGGGACTGGAGTACCAATTGATTAATCCGCCGGTTCCTACGCAAAACGATGATGGGCGCATCGAGGTTGTTGAGTTATTTTTATATGCCTGTCCGCATTGCAATGTGTTGGCGCCTAATTTAAAGGCGTGGGCAGAAGACAAGTCGGAATATGTACTGTTGAGGCGCGTACCGGCCATCGTCGGCGCGCCCTGGGCGGATCAGGCAAGAGTATTTTATACCGCCGAGAAACTGGGTATTCTGGAAAAGTCTCACGCGGCATTATTCAAATCTATCCATGAAGAGGGCGATCAGTATGCGGATGACCGTTCGATTATGGAATTTTTTGTCAAACAGGGTGTCAAAGAGGAAGATTTTTTCTGGGCATTTCGTTCGCCTGATGTGGATGAAAAAGTGAGCCAGGCACGAATTTTGACTGTCAAATATGGCATACGAGGTGTTCCTGCGCTCATTATCAACGGAAAATATCGAACGGCACAATACTTTACGGGAACGCAAGAAAGATTGTTGAAAGTATTGGATATGCTGGTTGAAAAAGAACGCGATGCACGCGATGCAGACATAAATTAAACAACAGAATCATGGATATGATTAGTCATTTCGACGTCAAGCACGTAAGACGCATTGCAATATTGGCCACCGTCATGTGTGCGGCGCCCTCAATGGCTGCAACACCGTTTCCCGGAAAACTGCCTGCGACGATTGTCCATATTGAAGCCGCCAATGTTATTTACGTCAATATTGAAACATGGCCCGGATTCCGGCGTGATTTTCGCGTAACCCTGCCGAATCTTGTGGTGCCGGGGCAAGGTGAGGATGTCATGGCGTGTGAATTGGCGTTGGCACAACAGGCCTATGACTTTACGGTTAATTTTCTCAGTGACGTGACGACGGTTCATGTTAAAGATATGCGGATGGAAAGCAGTTCAAGCGAAGACGCGGTTTCATCAATTTATACCGATCACGGGACATTGGATAATGCGTTAAGACGTGAGCGTCTGGCCCGGCCAGCCGATATCGCTGCCGGTGAGCCGTGGTGCTGAGGGGTGCTTGCGAAATGAAAAGGAGCGGGCGCGTTATTTCAGACTGTCTGATTGTGGGTGGCTGGTTGATGATTGCATCGGGCAGTCATGCTGCAGATTCAGAAGGGACCATTGGTTACGCGCAGGAACGTTACCGACCAGCGCCCGTTTATAACGGGCCGGTACGGACAGGCAAACAAGTTTATGACTATGCATGTAAGACCTGCCATGACCGGACGACCCAGGGCGCGCCATTACCGGACGATGATATCGAATGGGGGTTGCGTGCCGGCAAAGGCATGGAAGTGCTCATGCAGCATGTCAAGGAAGGGTATAAAGGCCTGATGCCTGAAAAAGGAGGCTGCCGGAATTGCAGCGACGAAGAGTTACGCGCAGGGATTATGTATCTGTTGGAGTCCAGCGGCGTAGCGTTTAAATAGCAGGCAATGCGATGCGGTCATGGCGATCGTCGCCTGCAGAAAAACACGGGACATTCTGCCAAAAAAACACGATTTTTCTAATATAATATACTTAATATCAAGTCTATATAGTAACCTCATCATATACTTCGTAAAAAAAGTGAGGAAACTCCGCGTTTCCAGAACATACTTTTTCTTTCTGCTTGTCTGCATTTGACGACGGCTCGAATCTCTAGTACATTCTCTCCAAAATAATAATCCTGATTGTCAATATTTTGATCTTGCGATGTTATCATTTACGCAGGCGATCTTATTGATAAATGTTCTTGTTTATACATTTTTTATATTTTATGGGGATGCGCAGAGACCATGGAACTCTTATTGTATGCTTGTTGCCCTTGTGTGCCTTATTAGTCACAAAGCGGTGAAGTTTCTAAGAAAGTGTATGACTCATTTATCTTAAAGAGAAAATATGAATATAGTTAGAATATTACTTTTGGATGATGACGACAGCAATGTAAATTCAATAACTAAATATTTTCAGCCGCTGGGTGCTGAAGTGGTTTTTACATCGAGTATTGATGAAGCCATTGTTCATTTAAAAAATACCCAACCCAGTCTTTTTTTAGTTTCTCTCAGCCTGGCGCATAACAATAATTGGTTTTTTCTCGATAAAGCAAAAAAAAGCCTGGCGCCAATTATTGGTTTGGTTGAGAAAAATCAATCTTCCTGGATGATGCAAGGGTGGACTCATGGCATCAATGCCTATTTGGTAAAGCCGTTGGATTACATGCACTTGAAAACATACCTGCCTTCAGCGCTCGCCCAGGTATGGGCGATTAAAAAAAGGGTGAATACAACGGATGAACGGCGGTGTCTCGTCGACAGAAGAATCGTCGGGATGGGTCGACGGTGGTATGACCGTTTGAATCAGATTAATAATGCAGAAAGTGACGAAAAAGGACCGACAAATTTCGGTCCTTTTACAATCTGCAGCGATAAGAAACTTGTTACCCGGAATGGGGAGGTTGTTAAGCTGACGCCAACGGAGTTCAAATTGTTGATGTTGTTGTTTCGAAACAGGGATCAGGTAGTTTCGATGGAAACGATTATTTCGCATATCTGGAATTCAAGCAACCGCGCCTCGGAAGAAGACGTGAAACAGTATATTTATATGCTCAGAAAAAAAATTGAAAAAACGCCTTCGAAGCCGTCTCTAATTCTTAATCATAAAGGATTTGGTTATATGTTCTCCAGTGCGGTAATGGATTCAAGTGCTGCATCTTGATTCAGAGCCGAGCCAGCCATTTCATGTTTCTGAATTTCGAGTACTTAGTGCTGCTGGAATTATGATTTCTGGTACTGTGCAGTTGAACTTCAACCTGACGAAGAAGATGTATTAAGGGGATGGAATTAGATCTAATAAATGGAACGCGTCTATCGTCGCAGAACCGATTCTTCCATTTGCTGTAAAATCACCTATCTCGCTTTCACCGGTCTCTGCTGTCTGGCTGCTTGTGCTTGACAGCGGATCTGAAAGCACCCAATGATTTATTTCCACAAAACCACCCCCATTTAATAAAATTATCAGTGGATTAAGCGATAGCAATATTAGTTCGTCTACACTTCCGTCCGGTTGCATTATGTTGGCTGATCGATTGTTTTCACCAACAGATATGATTTGTGATGATATATCACCAGAAGAATTACAAGTCGGGGGATTGGTGTCATTGGTACAGATAGTAACATTTTGCATTATGGTGGCGCCATCAACAGTCATCGTTCCCTGTACAGTGATATCTCCTCGAAGACTATCAATGGAAGGTTCACCATTAGCAAAAATAACAATACTTCTTTGAAAAGTGTATGTTTCTGACCAGGCGATATTCTGAAAGCAAAGTATCAGCAGCATTACAACAAAAGTATATATAGCGCTTCTCATTTCACATCATCTCCTATGTAATGAAAGTGGTTGGAATAATATTTCGTTTATAATCCAAATCAATAAAATATCTGATACAAGATTAGCGGGCGAACCGGTAAGGAAGCGCTACACTAATAACATAATCTGGTGAAGAATCCGTTAAACCAATCCCGCCATTGATGATAAAGAAAAGTTGTCGAGAAACTCTCGTCGCGAGTCCAAAATTCATAATGCTCTGAGGATCGCCTGACCCTGGTACATTAAAATTGGCTATTTGCGTCTTTTGCCGCCAGATTTGTTGCAAATTCAACGATAAGGAAGTGTAAGGGCTAGCCGCTAATGATGCGCCCAGTGAAAAAGAATACTGATCTCCCCGTTCGGTGTCGTTTTTTTTCAGTGTTGTTTGGTAATCAAATTGACTGGTAAAAGCTAACGGGTCTTGACGCTTAAGGGCTGTCATCGAAACGCGAAAATCATTGAAACCAGTTCCCATCAAAACATTGTTATCGGTAATTTTGCCGCTAGCTGAATCCCATGTAAAACGCCCAACCAAATCAGGGAGCCAACCATCTTCGTGGAGTAGCGTTTTGGCGATTCCGACGCTGATGTCACCCAGCGCTGCGCCCGTGCGACTGGTGTCCATCACGTTTGTGGCTCCTTGTGGAATTATATTTGTTTGATTGACAATTCGAGTGGGCAAACGGAGTTCCAGTTGTGATTCAAAAGGCAGTCCTGCGCGAAAAAAAAGACCGGTGTCGAATTCATTACGCTGAACATTCGCCGTCCTGACCCCTATTAATTGACCGAGATCATTCGTGACGAGTGACGGAAAATCATTTTCGCGTCGACTATAGTTAAAAAAAGGTTGTAATTCCATCTGACGAAATGGCAATAACAAGGCCCCAGTTTGAACTAAGCTGCGATCCAAGGCGCGTTCAGCCGCCAGTTCATCGACGGCAAATTCGCCGGGCGATGATTTCTTTTCTGCCTGATCCTGGGATTTATCATTAGCTTGCGCTTGTTGCACGGTACCGGCCGCGGCACTGGGCTGGCCGGGAGATTGCGTATTATTTGGCGTTGCTGCATTTGCTGATGGCGCCTGTTGTTGGGATTTTTGTGTTTCCTGTCGGCCTTCCAGTAACTTTACCCGTCGATTCAGGTCGTCAATCACTGCATCCCGCTCCTCAAGCTTTTGCAGTAATAATTGTATATCTTGTTCCGGCATGGGCAAATTCTGCGCAAAGCTGGTTGAATGGAAGAAAAGCGCCATATAGATTAAGCTTGCGGCGCATATGCAGCCTGTTGCTGTCACTTTGGTTTTACTGAGGTGAAAAGTTACGTTTGACAATTATTCCCCCTTTATTAGTAACTTATGATAGTGAATAATGCAGTGTAACCTTGCTTTGACAGCGTCAAAATGTTGTTTTTGACAATTATTCCCCCCTTTATTAGCAACTTATGACAATGAATGATCTACTGTAACATGACAAATTCATCCAAATTAGGTGCTAATCGGTTTTGCGGAAAAGTTCCGTCATTTCGGGCGACAACAAAGCCAACTTTGCCTACTTCTGGAAACTCAATCCAGCTGTTCTGGAATGTTTTCACGAGCATGGTACGGTTTCCCCAGGCGGGATCAGCCAGTAATACGCGGTTGCCATGCATCCCCCGGAAGATCACAAAATGGTTATAACCTTTGGTATCAATGGGTACCACGATGGGCGCTTTTTCTAACAGCTGTTCAAATGAAAGTTTGCCATAACCAATGCCTCGGTAACCTCTACCGTCTACAAAGCGTTTAAGGTCCAATAAAGAAAATCCTTCCCGCATTCTGACTATGTGTGGATTTTTGATGTATTCAGCCCGGTTCATCAAGCCGATCGCGACTTCCCTTTCAGTGATCGGGTCATCATACTGATAGTTCAATAGTGTGGTTAAAGCAGCAGCGCCACAGCTTAAATCCCATTGCTGTACGACAACATTCGTATGGCGCATCTCCAATAAGGA
>BQJA01000005.1 GCA_021604405.1 Nitrosomonas sp.
TGTGCTGGCAGAAACGGCCAAATTAATGAAAGAACATATTAACACGCTGATTTATCCCAATCTCAGAAAGTGAAGTATCTGCTATGCATCGTTATTTGCATTAGCTCCGGGCAAGATTGCTCATATTTTCAGGAATCTTTATGCGCGTTATCTTTGTGCTGATGACAATGTCCGGTCTGCTGATTTTCGGCATGGTCACGTTGTATGGTCTTGAGAAGGGGTTGTTATGGTTGCTGGTGACTGATCTGGCCGCTATTTCTGGAGATTACTGCCGCCGCGGGTTTATCAGATATTTATACAGTCGACTGGATTGCTTGCCACGAACAAAGGTTGGCGGTCGTCGCGACTGAAAAATAAGCGAAAATATAACACGCTGTTATTCTAATAAATTGCTTGTCCAGACATGACTATTTCAGAAAAAATACTGATTTCTTTATTCAGTTCATTGTAGTCAGTCAATCCGTGCTTGAGGTCTTCGTTAACTGTTTCACTGGCTGCGCCAACGAGTAATCCAAGAACCATGCCGCGATGAACGTTATCTCCGCCGGCGTTTGTATTTGCAAGCAACGCGGCTTTTACGTCAAATTGGTGTTTATATGCCAGGTAAAGCAGCATTGGCAAACCATGTTCAGGATAACATGCATTGGCGAAGGTATTGCGAATGACTGTATCCTCGCTGTGGTTATTAACGAAATGAGCGAGTTCGAAAAAGCTGTCAGCCATTTCCATGTGTAACCGCCACATAACGTCTTGGGCGATGTTGCCCGGTCCATGATGTTTGCGGTAAGCGGTAAAGAGCTTTTCACCTGTAATCTTTGGTAAACGTAAACTGCGCGCATGCGCATTTGTTACTTTTTGTGGATTCGTGCTGCGTAATAATTCGTGTAGTAAAGGAACCAGAATTGTCAATGCGCTGGCCACGTTCTCTGAACGATGTGTGAGGTTTTGACGTTCCAGGGCAATACCAAGTCCCTGATATGCACTTTTCGCGATGAGTGAGATGGCCATGGGGCGAATGATTCCGCCATGGGAACCAATCGACCAGACATTACGCTGAAATTCGGCACAGAAATGCGCTGGCTGACCGTTGGTATAAGTTTTCAAACCATCGACGAAGATAGATTTCAGTGTAGGGATCTTTATTGCGCCCGGCTGTGGCCATGTAAGTGACAAAATCATTTAGGAAAGCATATGGAACATAACGTCTTGAATGAATAACCGAACGTATCAGAATACGGACGAGCTGTGCACCCAGTGTGTTTTCTCCGGCTTTCATCCCATGGTGATAGTGATAACGATTTTCCAACTTCGGGACTGCATTACCGTGCTCGCTTCCCTGTCGTCAATGCTGAAACTAAATGGTGAATAATTGGTCCGATAAAAGCGGTCATGGTGATGGAGTATGTCGTAAGGTCTCCCCAGCTGTTTTGCGTTTTCTATATTGGGGCGGTAGTTCATTTTAGTCATGAAGCTTTCGGGATGCGGGTGCGTCGGATCGACAAAGCCAGCGATGCCGCCGTTAAACGTTGCTGTTATGTTCTTGAGACGATAAAACCAATGCGCGGGCATCGCCGCTAAATAATCCTCAAAGCGCATTTTGTATTCGCTGCGCGCTATCTGTGATTGGCTTTTGGTATCGTACTGCATGGCTAATAAATATCATGTGAATGTAAAGTTATGTAAATTTAATAAATTTTATTGTAATGTTTTAATAACTTGCGTACTATGCCGTGTGCCGTGTGCCGTGTGCCGTGTGCCGTGTGCCGTGTCACATCGTCAATTGCATTTATGTTGACAATTCTATATTGACTAGTCAGCAGATTCTGCCAACCAAATAATAGGTAGGTTTATATGCATACCCAAAACTTCTCGTTTGTCACGCAGTTAAGGTTTTTCTTCAGAGAATATGCAGATCGCGCCAATTATCTGGCTTTGTTAATTGCGATGTGTGCTGTTCTTACTTTTGACTTGATATCACATTTGGGTATCGCTGCTGGTGTGCCTTACGGCATAGTTGTATTTGGCAGCTTATGGGTGAGGGGATGCGGCGTAACTTACACCATTGCCGCAATGGGGGTGATATTTACCCTGATTGGTTATTTTCTGTCGCCGGATGGTTTAAGTCCGATAAATGCCGTGATTATTAATCGGGTGCTTGCTGTATTAGTGATTTTTATTACGGCAATGATGGTAATTAGAATAAAAAAAACAGAAGCTGATGTTTCATTGTTAAGAACCCAGTGTGTTGTTGACCCATTAACACTGATTAATAATCAGTATGCGTTTGAGCAAGGATTGGCGGGTGAATTTTTTCGAGCGAAAAGATACCAGCGGAATTTGTCGATAGCGATTATTGATATCGATAGCCTGAAACTGATAAATGTTACCTATGGATATCATCGCGGTGATGAAATTATCAAGAAAGTCGCAAAAGAACTGGAAACCAATATCAGAAAATGCGATTTCCTGTATCGTTTGGACGGCGGCAAGTTTGCAATTTTATTTACTGAAACAGGAATAGCTGAAGCCAAGCGCGTCGGCGATGCAATATGCAAAAAAGTTGCGAAGAATCTAAAGCTGGGCGAACTGAATATTATGGTCAGTATTGGTATTGCAACCCTTGAAGCAAAAGATAATAAAAGAATGGTCTGCCGGCGTGCAGAAGAAGCTTTGTTGTTATCGAAAAGCAGTGGCAAAAATAAAGTTTCTACGCTGCCGCATGTCATCAGGCAGGACAAACCACATATCGCGGCAATTTTAACCCGGTCACGATCATCCAGTTGAATTTATAGGCTGCCGCTTATAGACAAGCGGCAGTTAAGTAACTGACTAAAAGGGCCCGGATATTTCAAAAGTAATACCGCCATCAGATTTCCCGGTTTTCCCTCTTTGCGAACTGAAATAGAGGCGTGACCCATCCGGGCTGAAGGCTGGGCCGGTTATTTCAGAACGATCATGGCCGATAACCTGCAAGAGCGGATATGCTTCCCCCGGTCTTGGGATAACAACAATTTGCATATTACCGCCGTCTTCGGCGATAAGTAATTCACCTGCACCGCTGGCAGTAATATTATCCACGCCAGTGAGTACAGGATTTGTATGCAAAGCGGCATTATAGATAATACTGAGGTCATTATTTTTGACATCGTAGGCCCAGACTCGGTCATCACCCTTGGTTGTAAAATAAACAACTTCCTGATGATACCAAATACCTTCACCGCCATTAAAACTTGAACATTCCTTTATTTGATAACGAGTCGGCATTGAACTTGCCGATGGGTCTGGCAGCTTATGCCAGCGCATCTTGCCCATCTTTCCATTAATGATTTCTGCGACTTCAAGATAACCATCATCCAGATCAGGATAACCTGCGGTATTGTGCAAGTTTGCGGTGTAGCGATACAAGCAGCCGTCCGGTTCATCTTCGGTTAGATACAGTTGTTTATTTTTAGTGTCGACCGCAACAGCTTCATGCTTAAATAAACCCAGTGCTTTTTTTTCCTGCGCTTCTTTATTACCAAAAGGGTCGCATTCCCATACTTGACCTTTTTTGATTTCTTCGCATGACAACCAGGTTTGCCAGGGCGTGTGGCCACCGGCACAGTTGCGGCTGGTATGATTTAAGATGGGATAGGCGTCGATCAATTCCCCATTTTTATCAAATCGTAGTGCACCAACACCGCCTTTTTTCCTGTTCATTTCGCTATTTGAAACATAGATCCAGCCGCCGTCTGACGTGGCAAAAGTTGCGCCGCCGTCAGGTTCTGCATGCCAATGATAATCAAACAATTTTTGACCTGAGAAGGCTACGACGCGCGAAAAGAAACCTTTAGGTAATCGAACGCCGTTCTGGTCGGGTGGCTGTAACGTGCCAATGGAAGATTGCGCGAGTGCGGCTGCTTTAATCGGTGCGGGAAGCAGGTTAGTACCAACAAAAGCGGTCATTCCCCAAAAACCATAACGAAGAAGTTCTCGACGTTTGGGATTAATTAAATGCTTAGTCATAATCAGAGCCCGTTAGAAATGTACGTTATTGTGAATGTAATGGTTGTCAATGAAAAGGATTATTCAGGCGTCGTCAGTTTCGAATATTATAATCGGCGAATGACAGTGTAGCATTAGCCAGACAAATGGAATTTTCTGGTCGGGAGCTGAACGGGTCAACTCGTTAATAAGTTGGCGTTTGGTTGCGCCAGTAACAACGATAATAATGTTCCGGCTCCTGGCAAGAAGCGGCAAGGAAAGGCTGATACGGGGCGAAGGGGCGACAGGTGGTTCAATTGCGACACATAAAAGATCGCTTTCTATATCAGGGTTCATACCAGGAAACAAAGAAGCGATATGGCCATCTTCCCCCAGTCCCAATACCGTTAAATTAAACGGTATTGGCGTATTGACAAGGCGTCTGTTAACGGTTTCAATAGCCTGATCCGGCTTGTCGTGATCGGTTTTTAATCCGACAAAATCGGCAGGTTCAGGCATATATGCTAAGAAGTGTTGATTGATCAAACGTTCATTGGATGCCGCTGTTGATGCATCAACCCAGCGCTCGTCACTTAATGTCACCACGACATCCTGCCAGCGCAGGACTTGCCGGCCAAGTAACGGCAGATAATGGCGCGGCGTATTGCCGCCGGGTACCACCAGACTGATTTTTCGATGCTTGGCCAGCGCATCACGTAATATTGATGCGGAATAATCCGTAAAATCAGCAGCAAGCTGGTTTAGGTTTGCGCAGTAGTGTCGTTGAATCATGTTGCTAAAGACCAAAGATCCGGAACGGTAGTGACATCGGCAGGAAATATATTCGGGTCGTCCGGGTGCACGCGCCCAAGAAATGCGATGCCATTGGATTGTGCACTCTCATAATCGACCAAGGCGTCGCCAATCATGAGCACCAATTCAGGTTTTAACGCATGCTTGGATAAAATTTCGGCGACCAATGTCTGTTTCGGTGTAGGTGCGCCGCGCACCTCAACGAAATATGGTGCTAAATTGCGCTTATCGACAATCGTTTTGAGCTCGATTTCCGGTGTGCCCGATGCAACGAACAACGGAATTCTGGCACTCTCCCGTTGAACGAGTTCTGTTGCACCTGGTACGGCTTGACATGTAATCACGGCTTCCACGACCAGTTTCGAGAACTGCCGGTCCAATTCCTGCTCCGCTTCTTGCGTCAGTGGCGGATCGCCCAGTAAATGTTGTTGAACATAGTGAAATTTATGGTAGCGTGACAGGCCACCATTTTGTTGGTGATAGTTGACTGCTGCAGCAGCAATGTCGTCACCATACGGCCGATAAAGATCCGCGAAGGCTTGCGTCTTGATTTTTCCAGACTCCACGATTACACCATCAAAATCAAAAATAATTGCTTGCCAGTCCGTAGTTTTCATCAATCTTGAAAATTTAGTTTCATTTTATAATGTTAGCAGTCTATGCCCGGTTGTCAGAGGTTGACGGGGTCGCTTCATCTTCATCTTTTGCATGATGCAGGCTTTGATGAATGTCTCTGAGACAGTCGAGCAGTCCTTGACCCAGGTCAACATGTTCGTTGAGCACCAATTTACGACCGATGCGTGGTTGGAAAGCATAGGGCGTTATTTCGTAATGATGCACCGCATTCGCGTCGATAAAGTGCAATGTGACTGGCCATGGCATAATTTCCGATATCATCGTCATTACATCCCTGATGCGCAATTTTTCCTGGCCGGTCAAGATTAAATGTCGGTTAGCAAATTCAGGCGCCAGCACCTGTACACTCAGCCGCGCCGCATCTTCCACGTGAATATATTCACGGATGGCTTCGCCGCTGCCTCGATAAGTGACCGTGTGCTGGTTAACCGCTTCAAACAGCATCCGGTAAATGCCATTACGTTTGTCAGCTCGCCTGCCGTAAAGCGAGCCGTAACGCAAGATGCTGTATTCGAGGCCGTAACGATCATGGTAGGTTTCGGTGAAGCGTTCTGCTGCTTGTTTGCTGGCGCGATAAAATGAGCCAGACTCAGAATATACATAGACGCTGCTGGCAAAGATAAAGCGCCGCACACCCGCCAGACGGGCAGCTTCAAGTACATGCATGTTGCCCAGTACATTAATGGTTGCCGTTTCAATCGGCTTATCATGCGCTTCGTCAATATCTGCAATGGCGGCAAAATTGTAGACGACCGCAGCTCCTTTGGTTGCTTCGACTACCTGGTCAAGATTCATGATATCCCCGACAATCATCTCCTGGTCAGGCCGTTGATAGGGGGATGGTTTGATATCGAACAGCCGTACATGATAGTCCGCTTCGGATAATGCTTCAGCTACATGGCTGCCGAGAAAACCACCGGCACCAAAAACGATGGCAATTTTTTTAGGCATCACTTCATTTTCTTTCGTCATTGATTAGACCTGAGTCGATAAGTCCTTGTAGTAGATTTTCTGCGGCTTCGATTTCCATACGCTGGCGTGCCTCTCTGGCAAGAGAGCCAATATGTGAGCTTAAAATTACCTTGTCGTTTTTGATTAAAGGGCCTTGATAAGGCTCTTGTTCAAAGGCATCGAGCGCAGCTGCACTCAATTTGCCGCTGTTTAAAGCCTCATCAAGCGCTGTTTCATCGATCAAGCCGCCACGAGCCGCATTTATTACGATTGCGCCCGGTTTCATGCCTGATAATGCGCCGGCGTCAATCAGGTGATAAACGTCAGCGCTGTAGGGTAGATGCAGGCTAACAATGTCCGCTTCACTTAGCAATTGGTCAAATGTCGTTAATTTGACATTTTGCAGTGGATGCTTAAGATAAGGGTCATAAGCAATTACTTCGGCGCCAAACGCCTGGCACAGTCGGGCGACACGCTGGCCAATGTGCCCAAGGCCAATAATTCCAACTGTTTGTGCAGCGAGTAGCTGTCCCTGCATGCGCGGCCATTTGCCATCACGGAGCATCCGGTCGGTTAGGCAAATTTGTCTCAGTGCGGCCAATATTAAACCGAGTGTGAGTTCTGCGACTGCCTGGGCGGGTGCGACCGGTGTGTTAAAAACAGTAACATTATGTTGTTGAGCAGCCTTGAGATCAACACTATCCAGGCCCGTGCCGCAGCGCGACACGACTTTTAATGTTTTCGTGGCGGCAAAGACGCGTGCTGTCAATGGTTCAACACCTGCGATCAGGCCGACCGTGTCTGGGTTAAGCAATTCTATAATTTCTTCTTCAGTGAGCTTGCGCTTGTAGGGGTTGCCGACAACAGTCATTCCTTTTTGGATTAAGTATTGAATATGGGGATTATTTTTCGTATCGAAAGATGATGTAGAGATAACAAGTCGGGTCATAGCGTAGATCTGATTAGTTTAATATGGTCGCGGCAAAGTGAGTCAATAATGCGTATATCCAGTGTATAACCGAGAAAATTAAAACCCGCATTAATCCGTTGTTGCAAGGCATCCGGGTCAGGCTCAATGACATGAATTCCACCCGGCTTGCCTGTGCGTTGGCCTGCTTTCAAAACGAGTTCAATAGCAGCTTGAACATTTGCGTGATTAAGTTCGCCAGGTCGCCCCATTGAACCAGATAAATCGTAGGGGCCTATGATGTAAGCATCAATGCCGGGAACAGAGAGAATAGCGTCAATGTCATGGACTGCGTCAACGTGTTCAATCATGGCAACGATAATCGCGTTTTCTTCCAGCCAGTGCTGATATTCTGTGAAGCTGGCGCCATAGCCCTGAGCCCGGGCAAGCCCGACACCGCGCTGTCCGCGTGGTGGGTAGTAGACAGATTGTACCGCTGCTTGTGCGTCTGCGGCGCATTTGATCATGGGTACCATGACGCCTGTCGCACCCGCGTCCATGACGCGTTTAATTTGATCCGGCTGGTTTGATGTTAACCGCACAATCGCTGGACATTGCTGTTTATCAAGTACTTGTATGATTGTTTGGGCTTCACTTAATTCCAGAACACTATGTTCCATGTCCAGAACTAACCAGTCAAAACCAGCACTCGCCATAATTTCGGCGATTGCCGTATGACCGAGCGTGATCCATGAGCCGATGGTCAATTCAGAATTTGCTAATTTTGATTTTAATTGCATGACATTTTCTTTAATAAGCGGCAAGCAAAGGGTCAGCTTCCATGAGTTTTGCGACACGCAACAAATCTGCTTCAGTATCCACAGCCTGAGTATCAAATGTTGTATGAATCATTTTTACCCGGTAGCCATGCTCAATCAGGCGCATCATGTCGACGGACTCCAGTTGTTCCAGCGGTGTCGCAGATAAACGCATATATTGGTGCAGCATAGCGCGGCGGAAAGGGATAATGCAAACTTGTTTATAAGCTGCAGTTTGTGCAAAACCGGATTTGGCGAGCGTCGGTATTGGTTGTCGCGACATATAAATCGCATCACCAAGTTGATTCATAACGACCTTGATCGTATTTGTATCCTGGAAGTCGGCTGCGTTGTCAATTTTACGGACCAGATTAACACAGCCGAGCTGTAAATCATTGTGAAATGGCGCAACTGCGGCGTCTATCATATCTGGATGGGTCATCGGTTCGTCACCCTGCACCATAACGATCAAATCGGCATCAATATCAGCGATTGCTTCGGCTACCCGGTCACTGGCGCGTTCATGGCTGTCTGACGTCATGATGACATGGGCGCCAAAATTTTCCGCTGCGAGCCGGATATCTTCATCACATGTTGCAATGTAGGTGGCACTTAGTGTTTTGCTTAACGCAACACGTTTATAGACATGTTCCAGCATCGGCCGGCCCAGTAGCTGAGCAAGCGGTTTTCCCGGAAAGCGTGATGAGCCCATACGTGCTGGTATAACTGCGATTGTTTTCATACGTAAATAATAGTTGTCCTGCTATCGGTTCAGAATGGTTGAGGTTTGTCGGGTTTTTTACATTTAAATTATTTTTATTTCATTCAGGACAGAACAGATCAGTATCACCGCTGGCAATCAAATGGCTGCACGTGTAAAATGCCGTGCTTAATTTTAGTTCTTCCTCTAATCCTGAATTAGCCTACCAATGGATAGAAATGCCGCTATCTTTTATATAATAACATGGCAATGAAAGCGCTTTTCTTTCTTCGACATTATAACGATATTGATCATATATCTCCGGTCATTTTCAAGTGGATTACTTCCGGACACCAATGCGACGTTGTCCTGATTGGCAGAAAAAAATTTCGTCATGATTTTCGCGTCGAATTTTTGAGTCAGCTTGACGGGGTCCGGGTCGCTCATATTAGCGAAATATTTTCACCGCTGGAATATGCTGGGTGGCGGTTGCAAATGCTTTTATTGACCGATAATGTGCGTCGTTTGTTCTTCGGTTCTTTAGTAAGCGCACTGGCAGAAATTTATCATGCCGAGAAACGTGAGCCGTTATGGCGGCATATCGCTGGAAAATTGTTAACCAGAAGTTTTGCGGGTACCAACGGCGGTGTGGTTATCTTTGACTGGATAGAGAGGAATTCGGTCATTTGCGTTGAATGGGTCGAAGTGGTTATCGAAATGGCCGGAACAATGGGGCTCGGTACTGTATCGTTACCCCATGGTGATAGCCCGCATGCGAATCAACTGATACGGCGAGGTGAATGGAAAGTTAAGCCTGATACGGTTTTTTCAGCGGCGCGAATATTCGACAAGCTGGTCGTGCCAAACGAGCTATGCGCCGTTCGTTTTCGCCCATTTTTGAATGAGCAGGCAATTGCGGTGTTGGGTTCGCCTCGTTTTTGTGAAGAATGGTTGACGAAACTGGCTGAAATCCTGCCGCCTTCTCCCTTAACACGTTCAGAAAATCAGTTGAAAATTGTTTTGTTTTTAAGAAAAGCTAATTTCACGACGTTCTGGGAGGAAGTTAGTGAAGCGGTCCATTTAATAGCCGCGTTTCCTCGCGTAAATCTGATTATTAAACCGCATACCCGTAGCGGATGGAAACAATCGCTTACCAAGGATAGTTCTATAAAGCGCTTGTCCAATGTCAGCGTTGCGGGCGATGATGCACATTCCGCCCATCTGATGGACTGGGCAGACGTCATTATTGACCTTGCTACATCTGTCGTCTTTGAAGCCGTCCGGGCTAACAAACCGGTATTGGCGGCTGATTATTTGCACGCGGGTCGTTCTGCTATCGCACAATATATGCCTGAAACTGAATTAAGATGCCGGGATGATGTGTACATAAAAATTGACCGGTTCCTGACGTATGGTTGTGACGCTTTTTATATCGAGGAAAATCGCCAGCGATTTCTGAGTGAAATGCTGGATGGCGGCGGAATTGATGTATTGCCTCGCTATGTTAGCCTACTGGAAGAATCTGCGAACAAATGATTAAGGCTGCCAAGAAGCATTTGTATGATTGGATAATTTTTTTTATTAAGAACATTAAGCAGGCATTAAAATATTTGTTTTCAGTTGATATCCTGAAAGACTTTGTTGTTGCCGCTTATCATGTGATTGGTGGATGTGCGACAGCAACAGTCAGAGGCCAGTCAATTGTTATTGCCATCGAACACTGGCGGGTGTTTAAACGGGCTAAAACCTATTCTATTAAAGAACCGGACACGCTGGACTGGCTTGATAGTTTTGAGCCGGATACTTGCTACTTTGATATCGGTGCAAATGTTGGTCAGTACTCTTTGTACCCGGCAAAAAAATATGGCCGAGCGGTGCAAGTTTATGCTTTTGAACCGCAGAGCAATAACTATTTTTCGTTAAACAAAAATATATTCTGCAATAAACTTTCGCAAAATATAACCGCCTATTGTGTTGCCATATCGGGCCGCACTGAGTTCTCCAAACTTTATATCCCAAAGTTTATTCCCGGCGGAAATCGTTCACAATTCGGAGAAGCGGATATTGACAAGCTGAAAGTGCCGCCTATGCATGCTCAAGGCATGTTTGGTGTTACATTAGATGATCTTTGTGGTCAATGGGGGTTTCCTTATCCGAATTATATTAAGATTGATGTCGATGGTATCGAAATTTCTATATTGCAAGGAGCCAGTAAAGTGCTTAGCAATCCGTCGCTTAAATCAGTTATTATTGAGTTGGGGACAGTTGAAGAACAGGAAACGGCGGTACGTTTGATGGCGCAGCATGGCTTTGCAGTAAAACATCGGTCGAAGAAGAATTGGGGCGAAACTTGTTTTATTTTTGAACGGGTGTAACGTTCCGTGAATCCTTTGTTGCGTAATATTCAGTCCCTGGTTGTATAGTTAATCCGTACTACTATGAAAGCACTTTTTTTTCTGCGTCATTACAATGATATTGATCATATAACGCCTGTTATTTCTAAGTGGGTTGAAGTTGGGCACCATTGTGATGTTGTGTTAATTGGAAAATCCCGGTTTGATGGGGATTTTCGTATCGAATATTTGAAAAAAATGGATGATGTCCGTATTGTCCATATTCGTGATTTACTGCCATGGCATGAATTTGTTCGCTGGCGGTTACAAATGTTATTGCTGGTTCGAAGTGCGCATCAATCGTTTGCAGGTCCGCTGATCAAATTTCTCGCTGCAGTTTTTGATAAAAAAAAGCGCGAGCCTTTATGGCGCCATACAGCAATACGGTTGTTGGAACGAAGCTTTGGGAAAACGGGTGGCGGCGTAATGGTGTTTGACTGGATGGAAAGGAATTCTGCAATCGCCGTTGAATGGGTGGAAGTGATGGTGACCGTCGCGCACACGATGAAACTTGGGACGGTTTCTTTGCCACATGGTGATAGTCCGCATGCTAGCGAATTAGTCCGTCGTGGCGAGTGGCGTATCGAGCCCGATTTTTCTTTTTCCGCCGCAGGAATATTTGATAAAGTCGTCGTACCGAATGAGCTGTGTTCTAAACGTATCCGTCCATTATTTGATAACGACAAGATCGCTGTATTGGGGTCGCCACGCTATTGCGATGAGTGGCTGAATAAGTTGAAAGAAATAATGCCGGCATCACCTGTAACGAGCACGAATAGTCAGATTAACATATTGATATTCTTGAGAAAATCATTTTATACGACGTTCTGGGAAGAAGTTGAGCAAGTCGTACGGATGATTGCTGCTTTTCCAGGTGTCGAATTGATAATTAAACTGCATACGCGTGGCGGATGGAAACAATCCTTGACGAGGAAAGGAGATATACAGCGTCTTCCGAATGTGACCATAGTCGCAGATGGTATTCATTCGTCGCACCTGATCAGCTGGGCGGATGTCATTATCGATCTTGCCACGTCTGTCGTATTTGAAGCAATCAAGGCAAAAAAACCAGTGTTGGCGGCTGATTATTTACATGCCGGCCGTTCCGCTATTGCCCAATATATGCCAGAAACGGAATTGCGCTGCAGGGATGATGTATACCGCAGTATCAACGGTTTTTTATCCAATGGTTGCGATAGCTTTTACAACGAAGCGCATTGGCAGAATTTCTTGAATGAAATGGTGGATGCTAAGGGACCGGGTGTGCTGGTTCGATACGTGGCCTTGTTAGAACAACAGGCTCGAGTGCATAATGATGACATTAATCGTTAATTTAATATGTAATGAGTAAATCGGCATTGCAGTCTGTTGACGTCGTGATTCCGGTCTACAACGCACCCGCTTTGACCCAGCGTTGTATCGATTCTGTCGTTGCCATATTGGGTCATTTAATACGAACCATTAATGTTCAGGATGATGCTTCAGATACTGAAACAAGTGAAATGCTTGATAGCTTGCTGTATCCGTGCGTTCGCGTTCATCATGCCAAAAAAAATCAAGGGTTCGGTCTGTCAGTCAATGAAGCGATAAGCCGTTCTGATGCTGAATTTATTCTGGTGCTCAACTCAGATACTGTCGTAAAAGAGGATATTTTGACGCCACTTTGTGCTGCGATGGATGCGGATCCGCAATTAGCCGTCATTAGTCCAAATCACAAAACTTTTGCCAAATATGACATTAATCGTTTTTTGCGACGTCTTGGCGGATATGTTCCAGCTTACCGATTCCAGGGACATGCATTCCTGATCCGGCGCGCAGTTTTTCAAGCGGTTGGCGGCTTTGACCCAGTGTTTGGCCGTGGATATTACGAGGATATCGACTTGGGGCGTCGGTTATATTTGAGTGGCTGGCGTATTGGAGTGCATCCGGATACATTTATTTTTCATGAGGGTGGCGGGTCGTTTGGGCGGGGCCCGGCTTATCAGAAATTGATTAAAATTAATCGTGCTTCGTATTTATCACGTTATCCCAATGCGCAACGTAATATCCTCTTTATCTCAGGGTGTCATATGTTAACTGATCTTCCGCACAATCTTCTCAATGAAATTGAAAAAGTTTTTCGTGAAGGTGGTAACGTACATTGGTTAACGCCTGTTCCAGCGCCGCAGTTGTTTTGTTTTCATATGCGTAATAATTCAATCAATCTGTGGACATCGGCTAAACTCATATTGAGTAGTTTAAAACGCCAGGATAAGCGCGTTTCTGAAATATGGTTGTTTCCGGATATATCGAATTTTTACAGTAGATTTTTTTTGCTTTATGCGCGATTACGCAAGTTAAAAGTAAAATCATGGACAATCAGGCAGCAATAATATTCACCAGCGGTCAGCCAAAGAATGCTGCGTAGTGCGCTGCCTTCAAACAACTAGATCAATATAAACGTCATCGGTGGAGATAACCGTATAAATTGTGACTTCTTCTTCATTTCGTCATCTTAGCAAATGTAGCCCTTCTTCAATCAGCGCGTCTAAATCGACAAACAATCCGTATATAGAAATCCAGCTTTCTAATAAATGGCGTCATATACTGGCGAAATTTGCGCTTGGTTTTTTTGGCGTAGCCTTGTGGTACAAAGGACTGAGCTATTATGGTTATGCCCTGTTGATGCTAGCCTGGATTTTAGATAATAATTTTCACAGAACCAAAGAGACATTTAAAGAGCCGTTTGTCAGGGCGGTCATCCTTTTTTGCCTGGTGCTGGCGGCAGGGGTAGCGTGGAGTGATTATCCCGATTCCGGATATATTAGGTGGAATAAATATTTCACGTTTCTTTTTATTATTCCCTATTTGTCTCTTTTGAATAAAGAGCGGCTGCCGTGGGCGATTGGTGGGTTAGTTGCGGGATATTTCTGTGTTTTGCTGGCTGGTGTTTATTACTGGATTGTTTTGGGGGAACAAGGTATTCCATTGCTTAAAATGACCTACTTGCGTTTTTCATTGACTGTCGGAATCGGTGTTATTCTCACTCTTTATTTTGCGGGTATGAGCAGCCGCATAAAGATTAAAATATTTTTATGGTTACTAGCCGGTCTTTTATTGTTTATTCAGTTTAATCAGGATGGCCGAGGCCCGTTGCTGACGACTGTCGTGACGTCAATATTGCTGATATTTATGCTCTATAAAACGAAAATTCGCATGCTTTGTGGTATTACGGTTTCGCTTATTTTGATAATTCTCGCTTTTTCACTTGGTAATGACAGATTTCAACAAAGGCTGGCTTCGGCCAAAAGCGATATTCAATTTTTACAGCAAGAGAAATTTGATACAGATTTGGGGTATCGTCTGGCTATCTGGGATGTTGGATTGTACGCCATTTCGCAACGGCCAATACTTGGCTATGGTACCGGGATGGCGCTGAGTACCTATGAGAAATATGTAGAGACATACAAAGATGGACGATACGAGAATCTATGGAGAGATCCGAGATTCCATTATCATAATGATCTGGTTGAAATCGGTGTATTTACTGGCGGACTTGGTATCTCAGCATTTATTTTTCTATTATGGGGTTGGTTCCAGTCGCTCAAGGCGCGCGGGTTAACGACGCTTGGTGTTGTTGTGGTGTGCTTTGTTTTTCTGGCGGGCCTGACAGATATATTTTTGGCATATACTGGACTGCCTTTGTTGGTTATAGCAGTATCCGCGCTAGCCATCGGATGGCAAAAAGAGAACGGTGATGTTTTGCAAGCAAGTGAATGCGCCGAGTAATACAGCAACCGGCAAGCCAATCGTTTCAGTGTTAACGACGGAACCTCATGGCATTGGGATGTGCCTCTTTTGCGAGTTAATTACATAGTGCGAGACGACTCAATGGCAGTTGAAGCCCAACCGTTATGTTACCTGTGCGGTAATTCCGGAGAAATGCTTTACAATGGCCTCGAGGATAATCTTTTTGGCGTGCCTGGGAAATGGTCTTTTAAGAAGTGTTCAAATCCGAATTGCCGACATATCTGGCTTGATCCTGTACCGACACGCGATAATATTGACAAAGCCTACCAAAATTACTATACACATGGCCAGCCTGGTGCTGCGCAATATACATTGTTAGCCCGCATTGTTCGATCAATTCTTCATCCAGTCAGTATTTACTTGTTGCGAATGCGTAACGAGCGTAAAAGATACAAATATATGTTTCTCGGTGAGATGCCAGCCGGTCGTTTGCTGGAAGTGGGCTGCGGTAATGGTAAACGATTAGTTCGCATGCAGGCTTTGGGTTGGGAGGTCATGGGACAGGAAGTTGACGTCTTGGCGGTAAAACATGTAAATGACAACTGTAAAATTCGCGTTCATCTGGGTCCACTTGAGACATTACCAGCAAATATTGAAAAATTTGATGTCGTTATTATGAGCCATGTCATTGAACATGTTCATGATCCGATCGAACTATTAATAACCTGTCGTCATTTCCTTAAAGAAAATGGCTTGCTGGTAATCATGACGCCGAATGCAGCGAGTTACGGTCACCGAAAATTTGGCAAGTTTTGGCGCGGGCTTGAGCCGCCCAGGCATTTACATTTATTTACATGCAATACATTAGCGCAGATTGTGAATGCCGCGGGTTTTAAACAACAGCGCTGCAAAACCATAGCAGTCGGTGCAAATGGGATAGGACAAGGGAGTCGCCTGCCAATCAGGCAGACGGCGGGTGGTTCTCGTATTTTTACCGTACGTGATGTGTTGCGGGGTATTTGGTTTCAAGTTGCTGCAGCGCGGATTTATAATAAAGTGAAAGATTCTGGTGAGGAATGCGTGTTGAAAGCATATAAATAATCCTACAGCCAGCGAATAATGCGACAGTGCAGCATTTATGGGATTACGCCCGTGGGCAAGACTACGAACTATGCGCAGACATAATGCTTGTCAAGATTAGCAAAGCATTATGCTGAAATGCCGGGTAGATTGAAATAAACTAAATTCGTCCTGAATGGAATAGTAATTAGTCCAGTACGCAACAATTAAGACTCATTCAATCCACGAATATACGTATTAGCGTCAAAAAAATTTCTAAGATAATAATAAAAATAAATTTATTGTATGATTATGATAATAGATTGGTGTATCGCTGAACGTGTTTTATTGATTCGTAATAGCATATAGGACAATTAGTAATTGCGTTGATTTTGAGGAGAAGATGATGGCAAATATACCATCTCCGGCTGTGTCGAATCCTAGTGAAATTGTGCCGGTTAATCCGGTGATTGAAGAATATATGCGGGGTATGGTCAGTCATTCGGATCATCCGGTCTTGGCTAATATGGAAGCGCTGGCGAAGGAAAATAATTTCCCGATTGTTAATCGTTTGGTTGGCATCTTTCTTGAAATTCAGGCGAAAATGATCAACGCTAAGCGTGTATTTGAATTTGGCAGCGGTTATGGTTATTCTGCATACTGGTTTGCAAAAGCGGTGGGTGCAAATGGAGAGGTTATCTGCAGTGATAGCGATACACAGAACAGAGTCAAGGCGGAGCAGTATCTAACGTCCGTATCATTATGGGACAGGGTTGATTTCCGTGTGGGTTTAGCCCAGGAAATCTTTGGTCAAACAGAGGGATTGTTTGATATATGCTACAACGATGTTGATAAGGGCGATTATCCTGTCATATGGTTAATGGCAAAAGACCGTATTCGTTCGGGCGGATTATATATCGCGGACAATGTTCTCTGGCACGGACGTGTGGCAGTTAAAAACAATACAGATATGCTGCCGGGTTGTACTAAAGCGATTATTGAGCACAACCGGTTAATTTTTAGTGATTCTGATTTTGATGCTTTTATTAATCCATCGCGTGATGGTGTCGTTGTGGCGCGTAGAAAGACTGTATAATATCGCCCATTGGTTTTTATGGACGGTTTTTATGCGGAATATAAATTTACGATTGAATTATTAATAGGGAAAAATTATGCAAATTCATGTTTATGATACTTATGTCAAGGCGAAAGACGGGCATACTATGCATTTTGATGTATTTACTGCAGTAAAAGATGATCAAAAAGCAATAGAGTATGCTAAGGAGTGGCTCAATTCGATTGGTGAAGGCGAGGCGACAGTTAGCAGTAAAGAATGCAGCTTTTGTCATAGCCAGAGCGCGCCGCCTGATGTGGTTGAGGCGATTAATAAAGATGGCTATTTTATTTATAAAATGGAAGGCTGTTAATGGTAGCTGACTGATCGTTGTGTTGGTTTGTCACGGATAGGTCTATTTTGCAGGTAGAGCAGTCAGTAACGACGACGCAACTTGTTTTTTAATTCTCAAGGTTCCGATCAATGAGACGAAAATTTGAAAAATTTTTAATTTTAAATGTTGCCTTAATCATGTATGTGACAACAGCCTGGGCTGAGGCACCCAAAAAAATTGGTGAATACGATGACTGGTCAGCCTATGTATTTGTCGAGGGCGCTGATAATAAAGTATGCTATATGGTCAGCCAACCCAAAACAGAAGAAGGGGACTATACGCAGCGCGGAGATGTTTTTGCCTTGGTAACTCACCGGCCAGCAGAAAATAGTCGCAATGTATTTAGTTATATTGCAGGTTATTCCTATAAGCCGGATAGTGAAGTAACACTTACTGTCGACAATCAGAATTTTACCCTTTTTACAGAAGGAGAATCAGCCTGGACACCGGATCAGGCAACTGATAACAAACTGACGGAGGCTATTCGTCGCGGCAATTCCTTTGCAGTGAAAGGGGTGTCCGCGAGAGGGACGAGGACAACGGATACGTTTGGTTTAAAAGGTTCATCAGCTGCATACAAAGCAATTTCTGAAGAGTGTGGAATGTAATGCCTTTCGCTGAGCTTGTTCTCAAAACTGAATCTGTTTTTTGTAAAGGTACCAAAAAATAAGGTATGGAAGATAAAATAACTATTTATCAGAAGCCTACATGCAGCAAGTGCAGGGCAACACTTGAAATTCTTAGAGACAGTGGCGTGGAATTTGAATCAATCAATTATTATGAAACACCGCTAACTGAAGAAAGAATACGCGATCTACTCGATAAATTAAACGTACCGCTACGCGATATTCTGCGTAAAGATGAACCGCTGGCGCGAGATCTTGGCTCGGTATCAGATGATGCGTTGATCAAGATCATGGTAGAGAATCCTGATTTAATTCAACGACCGATCGTTGTACGAGGCAGTAAGGCGAAGTTGTGTCGGCCACCTGAAAATGTTAAGCAATTGCTATAACTTGGCTATTTTATATTGAAATGTCAGTAAGCCATGAGCTTCCTGAGAAGTTGAAAATTTTCTGACATCTGGATCTTTTTAACCTGCATAACTAACATATGCGGGTATTTATACTTGCGAGCGTAGCTTTTTACAAATCCCAGAAATTTTAAAACGGTATTAGGGCGCATTGTCATGCGAGTTGCGCGTTGGTTTTACGCTATTGTGAGCGTGGTTTGGCTGTTAATCATGATGCCGGCTGCATCCGCCGCTATGTCCGACGCGGAGGAATTGCGTAGACAGTTACAGAAGTATACAGTTGCGATGGCGCATGAAACAGGTATAAGTGCACTGCAGCGTTTTTACTCAGGCCGGGATTATCAGCCGGTCTGGTTGCAGTCTGATTCGATATCAGTGTTACATGATATTGCCCTGGATTTTATCGCAGCCGCGGAAGCAGAAGGACTGGATAGTCATGACTATCAGTTGCATCAGTTGCGGCAGATGCGTTTTAACCGGTTAGCGGCTGTTCCTTATGAGCTGGAGTTTCATACTACCCGTGCGCTATTGATGCTGGCAGAGGATTTGCGCAAAGGGCAACTGTCAGCCAACGATGTGGATCCGGACTGGCATATCCCGCAGCCGTCTTTTGATCCGGTCAATTTTTTGTTAAATGCAGTGGCCTCCAGCCGCCTTCAGCAATCCTTGGCCGATTTGCCACCAAAAATCCCCAGTTATCAGTTATTGAAACAAGCTTTAGCAAAATATCGCGACCTGGTTGCGCGTCAGGTTACCTGGACGCGTATTCCGGTTGTTCCTGTTATTCGGCCGAATACGTCACGCCCGGTGATTCCTCTGGTCCGTAGCCGCATTATAGAAGCCTATCACACACATGGAACAGCGGAATACAACCTTAGCGCAATACATGGTGATAATTATGATGACGAATTAGTCAGTGCGATAAAATCATTCCAACTGCAACATGGATTAAATGCCGATGGAATTATCGGAGAAAATACCCGGCGCGCTCTGAATATGACGCCTGCTGAGAAGGTGCGGCGACTCCGCCTTAATATGGAACGTCTGCGCTGGCTGCCAAGAAACCTGGGAGACCGTTACTTGCTGGTTAACATCGCCGGTTTCCAGCTGGCCGCGGTGAAACAAGATCAGCAGGTACTCGATATGCGCATCATCGTTGGACGTAATTATCGTTCGACACCCAGTTTTAGCAGCTATATTTCCCATATGATATTAAACCCCTATTGGAATATTCCTGCCAGTATTGCGAGAGAAGATTTGCTGCCCAGGCAGCAGAAAGATCCAACTTTTTTCGCTTCGCAGGGAATCAAGGTTTATACAGGCTATGACTATAGTCAAGCGCCCATTGATCCGGATACAGTTGATTGGTCTGCGATTACAAAAGGATTTCCTTATGTGCTACGCCAGGATCCTGGCGCGAAGAATGCATTGGGTGTTATCAAATTTTTGCTGCCGAATTCTTTTAGCATTTATCTCCATGATACGCCGGACAAGTCATTATTCCAGAAAGAAATAAGAGCCTTTAGCTCGGGGTGTATTCGCTTGGAACAGCCGATGGTGCTGGCGGATTTTGTAATGGAAGGACACAAAACGCAGACGGCATTAACCACTCAGATAAATACTGGCCGAACTGCCACGGTAAGTTTATCTGAACCGACACCCATTTATATTGTTTATCTTACAGTCTGGGTAGATGGGCAGCGGCAAATACATTATTCGCCGGATACCTATGGGCGGGACATGCGTGTCCTGAGTTCAGTGCCTTGGTAAAAACCGCCATTTTTTAAGGCAATCATTTACCTAAGCAAAAAAATTTACCGTAGGTTTATCTGGCAGTATCGTTGGATACAATACGATAAAACCGTTCATTTATTGTTTCATTTACATCAATCGATAAGGCATGTGTATGGATTCCACGCCAAAATCCCAAGTTCTGAATACGACAAACGAGTTGCCGGACAAGGCATTGTTTGGACTTTCTGAGTACCGCCAGCGACAGGTGCTATATGCGGAGCTAAATACCGTTGCCTATGAATTATTGACTGCACCCGCGCAACTGTCACATTTAGTGCTGATATCTGACCGTCAATGGATTGATAAAGAGCGCAAACTTGTGGGCGATTTAAGCCAGCACTTCGGTGTTAATTCTCCCAGCGACCATAGTAACGATTACAGCATTGATTTGGGTGCACTGCGGCTCAGATGGGAACGGCATACTGAATATTCAACGTATACATTTTACTGTGAAGGGCCGTTTGGAGTACCTTTTGAGGAAACGGCGATTAAACTTGTGCCAAATGATTGGCTGGCCAGTTTGCCGGGTGAATTGCTGGTTGCTACCCATATCGCTTTGGATGACAGGTTGCGGCCAAAGCGCAGTCTGACTGAACTGGCAAGTCTTTTTGCTTCCAATACGGTTATTGGTTCCAAAGTGGCCGGGGGGAGTGCCAATGTTTGGAGTGATAACCAAATCCATAGTGACGGTTTTGGTCGCATACTGATTCACGATGAGAATCTACGTAGCCGGCAGGTTGGCCGCTTAGTGCAACGCATGCTCGAAATTGAAACGTATCGAATGATGGCGATGTTGCCAGTCCCTTTAATACGCGAGATTATTCCTCAATTAGCGCGTGCTGACCAACGTTTGGCGGCGTTAATCGAAAAAAATATCGACATGGTCGACATTGAAGATGAACAACAATTGCTGGACGAATTGACTAAGCTGGCATCGGAAATAGAACGTTTATCTGCGCAGACTAGCCACCGGATTAATGCATCCCGGGCTTATTACGATATTGTAAAACTCCGTATTGCCGAGTTACGCGAAGAACGTATCGAAGGATTGCAAATGCTGCAGGAGTTTATGGAAAAAAGCTTATCGTCTGCCATGGGTACCTGTGGACTGGTTCATACCAAACTGGAAACGCTGTCGCTGCGTGTGGCGCGAGCAACTGGATTATTGCGGACACGTGTTGATATTTCCATGGAAGCACAAATCCGTGACCTGCTGAAGTCGATGGATAACCGGGCGGATATGCAGTTACGTTTGCAGGAAACGGTTGAAGGATTGTCTGTGGTAGTATTGAGTTATTATCTGTTGGGTATCGTTAACTATGGTCTAAAAGCCGGAAAGGCCGCCGGGATGGCGATTAATGTGGAGCTGTTGACAGGTATCGCTATTCCGGTGGTGGTTGTGAGCGTCTTTTTTGCCATAAGTTCTCTACGCCGTATGGTCAGTAAATTAGGACGTAGGAAATAAGACGAATAAACCTCGGCGGATGGATTTTTTTATGCGCCATCTATTGTGTTGTTCCGGCAAGGCGCAATGAAAAAAATAATGTTGCTGCACAGTGCAAGCGCTGCTACAGCGCATCGTCTGAAAATATTTTGCTAAAGTAGTAAATCAACGCTCTTGAAATTATTCAGCATGGGTCGAACTTAATAGTTTCACAAGGCAAATGATGCAACACTGTTTCTGTTTGATTAAGTAAAGGTGGTTATTCGGCGATTATCAAGTATAAAGGAAACAAACTATGCCACGAACAAAAGCAACCTTTTATAATGCAGAAGGAGAATCACTCGCTGGTTTGCTCGAAACACCCGAAGGGCCCGCAAGTGCCTATGCACTGTTCGCACATTGTTTTACCTGCTCGAAAGACATTACTTCCGCATCACGTATTACGCGCGCCTTAGCGCGGCAGGGATTTGCCGTGCTGCGATTTGACTTTACAGGATTGGGAAACAGCGACGGTGATTTTTCGAATACCAACTTTTCATCGAATTTGCAGGATTTGCTTTGTGCGGCTGAATTCCTGGAAAAACATTATAAAAGTCCAAAGCTATTAATCGGCCATAGCTTGGGCGGCGCGGCGGCGCTTGCAGTTGCGCAGCATTTACCGTCAGTCAAAGCAGTCGCGACAATTGGCGCACCAGCAACAGCGGATCATGTGCGGCATTTATTCGCTAAGTCACATGAAGCGATTATGCAAAACCAAAGTGCCCATGTTGAATTAAACGGGCGGCAGTTTATGATTAAACGTCAGTTTATTGATGACCTCGAGCAGCACAACACGTTAGACCATATCAGTGCGCTAAAAAAAGCGCTGCTTATTTTTCATTCGCCATTGGATGAAACGGTTTCAATTGACGAGGCTGCGCGCATTTTTACGGCGGCAAAGCATCCAAAGAGTTTTGTTTCGCTGGATAACGCTGACCATCTTCTTTCACGGCGACAGGATGCTTTATATGTCGCCAATGTCTTGTCAGCATGGGCAGCCCGCTATTTTGACGGCAATCCTACCGATGATGACGATAAAATAAGTTTAGTGCCTGAAGTTAAGCCGGAGAGTGTGGTGGTGCGTGAAAAAAACAAAAAATTTGCCCGTGAAATATTTACGGAGAATCATATCCTCACCAGTGACGAGCCAAGAACAGTGGGTGGCAGTGATCTGGGTGCCAATCCGTATGAGCTATTGCTCGCGGCATTAGGGAGTTGCACTTCAATGACAATGCGTATGTACGCGAATCATAAGAAAATTGACCTGCACGATATTGAAGTTGAGCTCAGCCATAGCCGAATACATGCGGACGATTGTGAGATGTGTGAAAAACAGGCGCAAATGATTGATAAAATTTCACGCATTATCACATTGACGGGCAATCTGGATGAGGCGCAGCGTGCCCGTCTGCTCGAGATTGCGGATAAATGTCCTGTTCATAAAACATTGACAAATCAGATTCATATTGATACTAAAGAATCGAATCAAAGGATAGTTAAATAACAATTTATTATCACGCGCATTTTGCAAGCCATTGTTGAAAGTAATATGATCGCCAATCTGTTGAATACTATTTTCCATGCAAATCATCCAAACCCTGAAGCAAACTAGATTGACGATTTTTATGATCCGCGTGGTGATATTCGGCGCCGGTTTGAACCGGCTAGCGCGATGAACAGCCACGAACGTGAAGAAAAATTCCGTATCGATAAATGGCTATGGGCTGCACGTTTCTTTAAAACCCGTTCTTTGGCAGCGGAAGCGGTTGAAAGTGGCAAGGTGCATCTGAATAGTGTGCGGATTAAGCCTGCTAAGCAGGTAATGATTGGAGATACGTTGAATATTCGCGTCGGACACTATCAATATGAGATTGAAGTGCTGGGGCTGTCAAACCGACGCGGGTCAGCAACAATTGCGCAGCAATTATATCGCGAAACTGATCAGAGCCGGCAGCAGCGAGAAATCATTGCCGCACAGATTAAAGCCCAGCCCCAGCCTTTTTATACAAAAGGCAGACCGACCAAGCGGGCGCGCAGAGAGATTCAGCGTTTTAAGGATAAAGTATAAATCATTAACGCTATTGCAATTCTAAACAAAGCGAGAAGAATATGAGTTCCAGCACCTTTCATTTAGACAAAAACCAGTTAATTGAGCGTTCTTTCGATGAGATGGATACGCATTTGCAGGGGACCGGTTACAGCCAGGCTCAGAAATTGGCACTTACCTGCCGTATTTTGTTTGATAATGGCCATGATTCCGGACTTGCTGGGCAAATTACAGCGCGGGCAGAACAGCCGGGGACTTACCTGACACAACAGTTGGGATTTGGTTTTGATGAGATTTGCGCTAGCAATCTCTTACTGGTTAACGAAGACTTGGCGGTGTTGCAGGGAGACGGTATGGCTAATCCAGCCAACCGATTTCATTCGTGGCTGTATCGATCCAGGCCGGATGTCGGGTGTATTATTCATACCCATGCCGTTCATACTGCGGCTCTGAGTATGCTCGAAGTGCCGTTGGAAATTTCACATATGGACAACTGCATACTGTACGATGATGTGGCATTTTTACCAAACTGGCCAGGAGTTCCTGTAGGTAATGAAGAAGGTGAATTAATTTCAGCCGCCATTGGTGATAAACGTGCTTTATTGCTGGCCCATCATGGCCTGTTGATCGCATGCCCCAGTATTGAAGAAGCCTGTATGCTGGCGATTGCTTTTGAGCGGGCGGCACGAATGCATTTGCTGGCAGCCGCAGTCGGCAAGATACAGCCAATTGACCCGGAATTAGGGCGTGAAGCGCATGATTGGATACTTCGGTCGCAGCGCAGCGCTGTTGGCTTTGCCTATTATGCACGCCGCAGCCTAAAAAATAACCCTGATTGTTTGGATTAATTAAACCGCGGATAATGGGATAACATCATCTTTTTAATTATTTATTGCCAACAATCAGCGAGACCCCGCAGTTTCTTGGACCCTGCCTCTAACCCGGTTATGACAATATCATTTGTACCTTTCTCGCGTTTCAGATAGAATCCGCCTTTCCCAGGCGCGTAGCTCAGCTGGTTAGAGCACCACCTTGACATGGTGGGGGTCGTTGGTTCGAGTCCAATCGCGCCTACCAGAAATTTAAATAAAAACGGGTAAGTTGCATTAATTTCTGGGCTGCCGTTTTTTTCTGTGTGATAGAAAATACTCGTGTGACCAATTTGTGATCATCTAGGAAATAAAAATTGTCTCAAGGAACGGGTAACTGTTAAATCTCAAGTCTGAAATGCCATAACAGGTGGTAAAGTAGTTATAGCATCCCATCTTCAACACCCGCCAGTATGGGCGGGGTTGGGTATGAAGTTTTGGGTACTAGCAGGCTTCAGAAAGCTAATTTAACACAACAAACACAACACGTTCCCGGTCTGCTATAACGTAGTCCGTATTTTTCCTTAATGCGCGGCCACCGCTTGCCATATTCACACCAGTAACCTCTATTCGACGGTAATCATTCACGCGGAACATGATTTGTTTCTTTTCTGACATCTTAGCTCTCCTAATTCAATTTGGATTTTGAGCTAAAAAACCCTCCAATTTTATTAAATCACTAAATGGACCAGGTGATTCATGAACTTAACCAATATTTACTTGGGTAGCTCGACAATTTCACGATTCAAGAATTTGGTTTTTTAAAGAAATGGAAGAAGCTGAAGAAATTTTAACAGATGATGATCCAAGTCTGTACTCGATTGTTTTAGATGATCAAACACCGGTATTTTCTTGTGCGGGTGGTAAATGCAGCTAAGTTTTGTTGCGGGACGTGACGCAGCATTCCTGCCAGATACGTGCCGTTTTCTTGAAGGGATAGTCTACAGACTAGCCTTCAAGAAAGTGCATTATAGCAGTTGAAGCAAAGATCACCCCTTTTCCGTTTTGGACGATTTCCTGACAGCTACGAGGGTCTCTTTTGTAAAGCCGGGACATTCACGACATCATGGGCTGTGTGGGTGGGCAGGTTAATGTTTATTACTATGGTCTTTATTCCCACCGACGAGGTTAACCCTTTTGCATTCCGTAAGATCGATCGACTCTATCTCTTCTCCTTCAGGACCTTTTTCATCCACCAGATCGAGGCAAACCAGTTCATTGTAACCATCCCCTTTATTAAACGCGCCGAAACACTCAGATTTCAAGTCAACCGTGAAGTCTAAAGGTACGTCGTCGGACCCTGTACATGAATTACCCGTTGTCTCGATTGTGATGAAGTTATCATTAGCAGCCGTAATTTCTCCCATATCATTCGCGCAGTTAATGAGGTTGAATGGCGCAGGTAATTTTGTCGCTGCTTTGATGATCGCGGCTACTGTGCCGTCGGAGTGAATTGTAAGGTCAATAATTCCAACTTGAGGGCTAATTGGATGGTCTTAATTTTCAAACGAACAAGCATATTCACCAACAAAATCATCAATCCCCTCCACTGCATATGCATTTTTCACATGAAAACCGCCCACAATGAACAATGACCCTACTGCCGCAATCATGATCCATTCCAGTTTTTCTTGTTTCAAAAGTTTCTCCTTTTTTCATGAATTGGGATGTAAAAGGGATTAATTGACGAGGTCGTCAGCGAAAAAACACTTTATTCATTACAGCGTTTTTTCTTCACCTTCTATCATCGCTTCGACCCTAATGGAAGTTGGGTTGTCTGTCAAACCATTTATGCATAAAAATACAACCCATTGATTAAAAACAAAATAAAGGCTATGTCACGCTATTTTTGTAACAATTAATTGTTAAAATTGACTTGTAAAATTATTTAATTTGCTGTTAGGCAGTAAGTTATAATGAATAGTGGTCGGAAAATTTCCCCCTTTCAGATAATTGAAAAATTCAACAATAAATTACTTTAATTGCCTATATTTCAAGTGTATTAATACGCATATGTGGTTAGTGGAGAGGGCCTCTTTTCGAACACTATTTTAATTTATCTGGAGGAAAAAAGATGAAACGTTCTTTGATACTCAGCTTTTTGGTGTCGATGCTTGTGGTTGGCATCGCATCAACATCGTTTGCCGCTGAAAAACACCATTTCGAGAGTCCGTTTGTCGGCACGTACCAATGCCAAGCACTGGAGGATAATTACCCCACTCAATTCACCGAAGGTTTCCACAGTCTGAGCGTCCTGACAATTAATGCAGATCACACCCTTGAAGCTGATTGGTATTCATTTGTGGACCTCACACGTCCGAACGAAGATGTCGAGAATCAGGGCACTGACCATGCGACATGGGAAGGCGACCCCGATCAGCCCAGCCTGATTAGATGGACACAGACGACCGAAGGTGTTGATTTTGCGACGATCACGACCAAGCATATTTGCCTTGGTCAAGACAAGAGAGATGGGATTGGATATAACAAATTGAAGTGCATTGAGAAACAGGTTTTCGATCACATTGCAGAAGACACCGAGTTCGCATTTGATCACTCCTTTACCTTTATCTCTTCGTGCGAGAGATAGTGTCTGTGTAAACACCTTGACGACCGGTGGGATGTGATTGCAAGACTCATCGAAAAGTTGAGGTCTTTCCCAAAACCGCCCGATGTCTGACTCGCCCCACTGGTACGTACCAGGGGGCAGTTCTGTCTGCCCAATAAGGGACCATATATGCTCCCCAATAGGAGATAAATAATGACAGTAGAAGTACTTGCAGAACTTCTCGGCTGGGCTTCAGTGATTAATATAGCCATTCTTTTGCTTTCAACCCTCGGGGTAATTACATTGCGAAAAGCAATTACAGGGATTCACGCCAAATTATTTGGACTAGATGAAAAGGATCTGGGAAGAGCGTATTTTCAATATCTAGCGCAATACAAAATTGCGATAATCGTCTTGAATATTGCACCCTATATTGCGTTAAAAATTATGTCTTAGTCTATTTTATGCGCCTATAGTACAAGTTAAAAGATTCCATTTTATGTCATTGCGACCCGTTAACCTTCAAAATAAAGTGGGGTGGTTATAATAACAGCCCCATGAGATCGCGTTTCTCAAACAGATTGAGCTGCAATAACCGTAATATTTGTTGCATGCTGATCTGAATTGTTGACTTGAATTTGATAAACGCGATCAGTAGTATAAGGCGGGTGACAAAATGCACACCTTTGTTTGTCAATTGTTTAAACCATTCATAATCCATGTAACCTCTATCTATTTGCCACAATACTGCCGGTTGGAAATGCCAGCGTACGTCCGACTTCAATATCACTGGATTTCTCTCAGTGATCACTGCAAACTCACGCAAATAACCGCTGTGGTTGAGACCGACATGCAGCTTGATAGCGCCTTTCGTAGCGCGAAAATCAGCCCATGGAAAGACAGACAGGCATAGGTCAAGGTTGTGTATCCAGTGAATAAAGCTTGCTCTGAAAGCAGCATTGATGACCGGGCGCCAGACATTGGCAATGATGCAATAGTTTCCCAAATAACGCTTCATACAAGCGATAAGGCTTATTCCCATTCATGCAGGCAAGATTGATTCATGCGGGCAAGATTGGAGCGCGTCAGTTTTGCGCTACCAAGATGATAAAGACGGTGTACTTGCGCACTCACGCTTCCAACAATATCGCGCAAGCTGATGCGACCGGACAATTGTGC
Source organism: Nitrosomonas sp. (assembly GCA_021604405.1). Lineage (GTDB taxonomy): Bacteria > Pseudomonadota > Gammaproteobacteria > Burkholderiales > Nitrosomonadaceae > Nitrosomonas. The sequence continues at coordinate 28,371 of BQJA01000005.1, forward strand.
CATTGCTATGGTGACAAACGGTGACCATCGGAGTGCAGTACGATAAGCGTGCCCGGAATGATGACGGTTAGCCAAAGACTCAAATTCATGTCTCGGAACAAATCTTAGAATTTGTGACAAGATTGTATTACAATGGGCCATGGTCTGATTTATTTATTTGGTTCAACAAGTTATGTGTAACTTATTATACCAATTATGGCTAAATCAGATCGCCATATCTGTGTGTTATCGAGGCAACAGTGTTGCGATTTATTACTGCGGCTAATTTGTTTACCAGGCAGAGCATCACCTAACTCAACGGCAATTCAGCAGCCGACAATCCACCGCCGTCGAACGCATTCTGTGACAAGCCCAGGACATAGTTATCACCACGAAACGTAGCTTGTTTGATCCATTCCCCCGTAATGTCTACTTCATCAGGCTGGCAGGCGCCCACCCACTGTTGTGATGTGGCAATCGGCTCAAACCATATTAAAAAATAAGAATGGTTTTTTGCTCCAAGCTACAACAGTCAAAAAAACACCGGAGATGCGTTTGCCGGCGGTTACCTTAGTTCACAGCATCCAAAGCCTGGCTGATATCCGCAATAATATCGTCGATATTCTCAATCCCAACGGATAGTCGCACAAGATCCACACTGACGCCGGCGGCTGATAATTCCTGTTCGTTCAATTGCCGATGCGTGGTCGAAGCGGGGTGGCATGCTAACGATTTGGCGTCGCCGATATTGACCAGACGCAGAATCATTTTTAATGCATCAATGAATTGCACGCCGGACTCAAACCCGCCTTTGATGCCAAAACTTAAAATTCCAGAGGCTTTACCACCCGTGATCTTCTGACAGGTTTGATGATAGGTGCTGCTGGGTAACGCGGCGTAGTTAACCCAGGCTATCTTGGTATGGGTTTCCAGATAGGCAGCCACTTTTTCAGCATTCTCGCAATGTCTTTCCATGCGCAGTCCCAATGTTTCAAGGCCTTGCAGAATCAGAAATGCATTAAAAGGCGACAATGCGGCGCCCATGTTTCGCAATGGAACGACCCGGCAACGTCCAATATATGCAGCGGGACCTAAGGCCTCAGTATAAATAACGCCGTGATAAGAAGGATCCGGTTCGCTTAAAACAGGGAATTTATCCTTATTTGCCACCCAATCAAACTGTCCTGAATCTATAATCGCGCCACCGATACAGGTACCATGTCCACCGATATATTTAGTCAGCGAATGAACAACAATGTCTGCGCCCATTTCAAAGGGACGGCATAGATAAGGGGTAGCCACGGTGTTATCAACAATTAACGGGATGCCAAATTTGTGCGCAATCGTTGCTAAACGCTCAATATCAACGATATTGCCGGCCGGGTTGCCAATTGATTCGCAAAAAACAGCTTTTGTGTTGATGTCAATTGCTTTCTCAATACCGTCATAATCTTCAAATGATAACATTCGCACATCAATACCTTGCCTGGGAAGCGTATGGGAAAAAAGATTGTAGGTGCCGCCATATAGCTGGCTGGTACTGATAATATTTGTGCCTGCTTCACAGATGCATTGAATGGCATAAGTAATTGCCGCCATGCCGGATGCAACCGCTAATGCGCCAACACCGCCTTCCATTGCCGCCAGGCGCTGTTCTAAGACATCCGTGGTCGGATTCATGATCCGGGTATATATATTTCCCTGCACCTTAAGATTGAAAAGATCCGCGCCGTGTTGGGTGTCATCAAATGTGAACGAAGTTGTTTGATAAATGGGCACCGCCGCTGCCCGTGTTGTGGCTTCTGATTCATAGGCATGATGCAATGCCAGGGTTTCAAGTTTCATAATCGATGCCTTTAATAGGGTAAAAAATAATCTTATATGTGACGAATGCGTACCACCCAAAAACACCCGAGTGGAAAGTTATTCACTATTGGTTCTTGAGTTTATCAGTTATTATTTAATCAATCCTGCACCTTAGTAAAAGACAGGATTTTTCCGGATTTGTCAGACAATCCCCTGTTTTCAAAAATTCCCGGCGTTGCCACAACAGATCCGGGTTGTATTATTATTTTAAGCGAATCGTGGTGTTATTGTGCGCTGCTTGTAACTATCATTATTGCGTGCATTTGATATCGTTATTAATCGCCAAGCACTATTTGTTTTATCAAGGCCGCTTCAGCATTTGTGAAAACATCACGATGGACGATTTTAGCCATAAAATATTGACTAATGCAGCAATCAGCACTTTATTAAAACGATCGTCTTCAAAAAAGGAATTGGATGATTTAAAAGCGTCACGCCTCGGTTGCAAAATTGACGGTTCAGATCTTGCCCGAGAGCATATAGTCAGTTCGGGCACGCTCAATTACTTTAATGCATAAGCAAACTTTAAAACTGCGCCGTGTCGCGATTGACACCTATCATGAAAATGTGGCTTATCTGCATCGAGAATGCGAGGTCTACCGGGCAGAGGGTTTTCAGGCGCTGTCTAAAATCAAGATCAGCGCCAATGGCAGCAAGATACTCGCGGTATTAAATGTGGTTGATGATGACGCGATTGTTACGCCATTGGAGTTAGGTCTTTCCGAGCAGGCTTATCATCAACTCAATGCAGACGACCAATGCCAGGTTTGCGTCGATCATGCAGAATACCCCGCTTCCATGGATGCCGTGCGCCGCAAAATTAGTGGTGAGCGGCTTACGTTGGAAGACTTTACATCGATCGTTGATGATATTGCTGAAAGCCGCTATTCAAAAATGGAAATGGCCGCTTTTTTAGTCGCGTCAGGACAAAACAGCCTGGATCGCGACGAAGTTTATTTCCTCACCCGGGCCATGTTGCAGTCTGGCCAGCGACTTAACTGGGCAGAACCATTGGTTGCGGATAAGCACTGTATTGGTGGTATACCCGGTAATCGTACCTCGATGTTAGTGGTTCCTATCGTGGCTGCGCACGGTATGCTGATACCCAAAACATCCAGCCGCGCAATTACCTCGCCCGCGGGTACCGCGGACAGTATGGAAATACTTGCGACGGTTAATCTTACTCCCGGAAAATTGCACGATATTGTCCGTAAACAGCGCGGTTGTCTGGCCTGGGGTGGTACCGCGCGTCTCGCCCCCGTTGACGACATGCTTATTTCAGTGGAAAGGCCATTGGGCATTGACTCGCAAGGACAAATGGTGGCGTCGATTTTATCCAAAAAGCTTGCTGCTGGTTCAACGCATTTGCTCATTGATATTCCGGTTGGCCCTACTGCAAAGGTCCGGCATATGCGTCAAGCGTTGTCATTAAGAAAATTATTTGAATTTGTCGGTGATCAGCTCAATATTCATTTGGAAGTGATTATTACCGACGGACGACAGCCCATCGGTCGGGGTATTGGGCCTACGCTGGAAGCAAGAGATGTTATGATGGTATTGGAAAATAATCCTAAAGCGCCAGAAGATTTGCGTCAAAAGTCGTTGGTGCTGGCAGGACGGATCATTGAATTTGATCCAGATGTGCGCGGTGGAAGCGGCTACGCTATTGCGAGGGACATTCTTGATTCAGGCAGAGCGCTGGAAAAAATGAATGACATTATTCGGGCGCAGGGTGCACGTTCATTTGACTTTACACCGGGGATGCATAGTCTTGAAGTCAAGGCGAGCCGTACCGGTACCGTTACCGCTATTGATAATTTGCACATGGCAAAAATTGCGCGAATGGCGGGTGCGCCGATAGATAAAAAAGCGGGCGTTGATCTCATTCGCAAAACCGGCGATGCAGTATCAAAAGGTGAGGGTATCTATCGCATTCATGCTGAGTTTATATCTGACTTTGAGTTTGCAAAAAATCTGGTTGCGCAAAAAGATGGTTACACCATTGGTAACGAAGAAGACGTCAACAGGCACGATGGTTTTTTATAAAGTGAGAAGCATTTAATTATGTTAGTGATTGGTTTTGATGATTATCGCCAACAGGCAAAAACACTTGCAGAAGCGATGCGGATAGATTATCAAGAAGTATGCCGCCACACCTTCCCTGATGGTGAAAGTCTGATTCAGGTGCCAACAGCGCTGCCTGCACATGTTGTATTAGTCAGAAGCCTCGATCAACCCAATAGTAAAATTATAGAGTTGTTATTCAGTGCTGCGGCCCTGCGTAAACAAGGTGCGGAACGGATTACACTGGTGGCGCCTTATTTATGCTATATGCGCCAGGATGCTGAAAATCGCCCGGGTGAGGCAATAAGCCAGCAAGTTATCGGGAAACTGCTCGCTGATAACTTCGACGATGTGATTACGGTTGATCCACATTTGCACCGCGTGTCTAAACTTGAGCAAGTCATCCCGATGCAAAATGCATTGGCAATTTCCGCCGGCGGCCCCATCGGAGAGTTTCTTAAAGACAAACTGAAGAAGGGGATATTAGTAGGGCCCGACAGCGAATCTGAACAATGGGTAAAGGAAATTGCATCCAAAACCGGTTTTTTATACACGATCGCCGCAAAGACAAGAACGGGTGATAAACAAGTCGATATCTGTATTCCAGAAAAAAATTATAAAAATCAACATATCATCCTCATTGATGATATGGCCAGTACTGGTCGCACAGTGGCGCATGCCGCAGAAAAATTGTTTCAGGCGGGCGCTAGACAAGTCGATGTAGTCGTGACTCATCCATTATTTAGCGCGGACGCTGAACAATATATCAAGCAATCCGGTGTGACGAATATCTGGAGTACAAACAGTATTACTCATCCAACGAATGTCATACCTCTGACAGGCTTATTAGCTAAATACATCAAAGAAATCAACTAAAACTGCCGAGTTCAGTCATATATGATTATGGATGAAAACCAACCAAGATCGTCAAATCACTTTCATTGTCTTCGGACGTGCTTTAGAATGCCAAACAATTCTTATCTATAATCAGTTTGCCAATAAGGCTGATGCTCATATACAGGATGACCATGCAAATGAGCCGGGTGTGAACCAATACATACAATAAACCTAATGAATAAACCATTACTTTCTGACATTTCGGTGGATACCTGGGTGCAGGGCGGGCCGGTTGAAGCTGAAGGTCTTGCCGGATCGGTTGTTTTAGTCGAGGTCTTTCAAGTTAACTGCCCTGGTTGTTTTCTCCATACTTTGCCCAAAGCGATTCAGTTACATGAAAAATACAAGGATAATGGCCTCGTCATTATTGCTTTAGCGACTGCGTTTGAAGATTACGATAAAAATACGCTGGAGAATTTGCGCCGGATGGTAGAAACGGGTGAAGTAATTGGAGAGACTTTTAAAGCCTTAAGCCAATACGGAATGCTGAAGGATGGCAAGTTGCAATGGCGTTTGCCATTTGCGGTCGGAATGGATCGCGTCGTGCCTGAAACTGAGCCAGTTACTGATGAAAAAGTGCTGCAATATGCTCGTGACTTTTTACCAGAATTTGATCGCCTGAGCGACGAACAGCGGCAAGCCGTACTCGATCAGGTCAAGAATTATTTAGCGCAAAAAACTATGAAAGCAGAAACTTTTGAACGATTTGCTTTGCAGGGTACGCCATCATCGATTCTGTTTGACCGAACGGGTCAATTAAGAGATGTTTCATTTGGCCAGGCAGAACATCAGCAGTCGCTGGTTGAGCAATTTTTGGCGCAAGCAGAATAAGACTAAGCCCAGGGTACGACCAGATTTCGCGAAAAGTTAGTAATGCCTGCGCGTAATCAATTAGATTTGTGATGCTGTGGCTGTTCAGCCAAATGGCGGGAATTATTGCTATTATGCGCAATTAAACCCCAATTGCCGATTGCGGTATGATCAAAACGGTAAGTTCTTTCGGCTAATTTTGCGTAAGACATTGTCTGGCAGCTAAAATAGCGTCGCATCGCTCCTCAGGCCTAACCTTCCAACGCGGTTTCAGATTATATTGGGAATTGTATAGGGATTGATGCATGTAAATACCGGTGGATGCGACGAGTCAAACGAGCGCAGGCTAGGCATGAAGCACATTGAAAATATTTGGCGCGCTTATCGTTAAATTTACGCGTAAGTTGATAGGTAATCGGTTGAGCGGGTGTGGATTTGCAGCAATAATGAAAGCCTACTTTGTTTGATATTTTCTCATTAATTCAGTAAAATTAGATACTTTTTAACCTTGCCTCATCATACTGTTCACATTCAGTGAAAAGTGTGAGCGGCTATACCCATAAGGAAACCATGCGACATTACGAAATTGTTTTTATTGTACACCCCGATCAAAGCGAACAAGTGCCGGCGATGATCGAGCGTTATCGCGGCATCGTTACGGCAAAAAATGGCAAAGTTCACCGGTTAGAAGATTGGGGGCGTCGCCAGCTTGCCTATCTTATCCAGAAGGTTCATAAAGCGCATTATGTCCTAATGAACATTGAATGTGACCAGGACGCATTGGATGAACTTGAACACGCATTTAAATTCAATGACGCAATCTTAAGGCACTTGACCATCAAAGTAGGCGGCCCTATTACTGAACCGTCTCCTATGAAACAACAGGAAGAGAAAGCGGCTCCGGTCGCTGCACAGAATGAGGGCGGTACTGCAGCGCCTGCTACTGAAGCAGAAAAACCGGCTGAAGCAACTGAAGATGCAGGAAAGCCGAGCAACGAATCTGCGCCAGCCAACGCTGCGGCATCGTCAGAGTAAAGATTGAATTGCAACCAAACCACGATATGTGGAGAAATCAACAAACTGGGTGCGTTAAGATATACACCGGCAGGCGTAGCAGTAATTGAATTTGGAATCAGTCACGCCTCCAGTCAGATGGAAGCAGGCATACCCCGTAAAGTATTATGTGATATCTCTGCAGTGGCGTTAGCCCAGGTCGCGGTCATTGTTTCAGGAATGAAGCTCGGCACTCTGGTGAAGCTGACCGGATTCCTTGCCAAAAAAAGCCAAATGAGTTTACAGTTGATTTTGCATGTAGATAATGTGGTTCAACTATTATCAGGAAAATAGGGAAAGAGAAAATTATGGCACGTTTTACTTCAAGGCGTAAAGACAGTAAAGATAAAGAAAGAGAGAGAAAAGCTAACCGTCCTCTGTTTAAGCGTAAAAAGTTTTGCCGCTTTACAGCAGAAGGCATCAAGGTTGTTGACTATAAGAACATTGATCTTCTGAAGGATTTTATTAATGAAAATGGCAGAATCATTCCTGCCCGTATTACAGGGACAAGATCTTTTTATCAGCGCCAGCTGAGTGCTGCAGTTGAGCATGCACGTTTTCTTGCGCTACTACCTTATACAGACAGACACTAGGGAGATAGAGTATGCAAGTGATATTAATGGAAAAGATCGCAAATTTGGGCAAGTTAGGTGATGTTGTTAATGTAAAACGGGGTTATGCGCGGAACTATCTGATTCCACAAGGAAAAGCGAAGTGGGCAACGGAAAACGCGATGGCTGAGTTTGAGTCTAAACGTGCCGAATTGGAGAAAAATCAAGCAGCGACGGTTACTGAGGCGCAGGCCTTAGCGGAAAAACTCGACGGATTACTGATACAGATAACCCAAAAAACCGGCGCGGAAGGCAAACTGTTTGGTTCGGTGACCAATGCGAATATTGTTGAAGCGATTAATGCGCAGGGTTTTTCAATCGATAAATCGATGGTTAGTATGCCTGAAGGCCCATTAAAGCAAGTGGGCGATCATCCGATAACAATTGTGCTGCATAGTGATGTATCGGTGCAAATAACCGTATCAATCCTGGGAGAAACAACGATCTGATAACTTGGATGATTAAATTAATACGGGGCATGTGTTTCGTTTTTTATAGCGGAATAGTCGTCGTCTGAATATTTAATAATTAAAAGGGCTGGCAACAGCCCTTTTCTATTTCGCCGCGGCATTGGAGGTGATAGAATCATCACCTCGTATTTTGTAGCGCAGCGCCGACTTATGGTTCAATCTCCGATTAGTGTTGTCAATGACCAATCTGTAGAAACTTATAAAAAACCGCCCCATTCGATCGAAACGGAACAATCGGTGCTGGGCGGTTTGATGCTGGACAATCAAGCATGGGATAAAATTGCAGATGTCATTGTTGATGAAGATTTTTATCGCCACGATCACCAGGTTATTTATCAGCATATCAGCAAGTTAATTGCGCACAATAAACCGGCAGATGTTGTTACTGTCGCTGAATCACTGGAGATTTCCGCAGAACTGCAGAATGTTGGCGGATTGGCGTATATCGGTGCGATTGTACAAAACACACCGTCTGCCGCCAATATCCGTCGATATGCAGAGATAATCCGAGAACGCGCAGTTATGCGCAAACTTGCCCAGGTTGGCGCTGAAATTACCGATTCATCGTATAATCCGGCAGGGCGTTCTGCGGCCAATTTACTGGATGAAGCTGAGTCAAAAGTATTTGAAATTGCCGAAGAGGGTGCGCGCGGCAAGCAAGGTTTCGTTGATATTCAGCCTCTCCTAAAACAAGTCGTAGAACGTATTGAGGTTCTTTACAACCAGGATAATCCAAGCGATGTTACCGGAATCGCCTCCGGATTTCGTGATCTTGATGAAAAGACTTCCGGTTTTCAGCCGGGTGATTTGATTATTGTGGCGGGAAGGCCATCGATGGGCAAAACTGCTTTTTCTCTCAACATTGCCGAGAATGTCGCACTGGTTCTCGGTAAACCATGCGCCGTTTTTAGCATGGAAATGGGGGGCGCGCAATTGGCGATGCGCTTACTTGGTTCTGTGGGGAAACTGGATCAGCACAAAGTACGCACAGGGCGACTGCAGGATGAAGACTGGCCTAAACTGACGCATGCGCTAGGTAAACTGAATGATGCGCCAATTTTTATTGATGAGAGTGCGGCGTTGACGGCGCTGGAGGTAAGAGCGCGCGCCAGGCGGCTATGTCGTCAACATGGTGATCTGGGGTTGATCGTGGTGGATTATTTACAGCTGATGTCATCGAGTAGCCCCGGCGAAAACAGAGCAACAGAAATTTCAGAAATTTCACGGGCATTAAAGAGTCTGGCAAAAGAATTAAAAGTCCCTGTTATAGCGTTATCACAGCTCAACCGAAGTCTTGAACAACGTCCCAATAAACGTCCTGTCATGTCTGATTTGCGAGAGTCTGGCGCGATAGAGCAGGACGCGGATGTGATTCTTTTCATATATCGAGATGAGGTTTACAACCCCGAGACACAGGATAAAGGCATCGCAGAAATTATTATCGGAAAGCAACGTAATGGGCCTATTGGAAAAGTCGATCTTACTTTTCTTGGGGAATATACAAGGTTCGAGAGTTACGCCAGGACTGAATATTATTGATTCACCAAGCAGCAACAGATAAAATAATTTCTAAAATTCTTCCCAGTCATCACGATTACCCCCAGCAGCCACAATTTTCCTGGCCGGTATTTTTTGATTTTTAACACTTGCTGACGCCGGAGCAGGCTGAGCAGTTTTTTGTTTGTTTACGGGTTTAACTTTCACTGTAGATAATTTTACGGTTTCTTTCGTCGTTTTCTTCATGCATGAAGCTATCTTGAAAATGGAAATTGCCCCGGATAAATCCTTTGTTTGATCTTCCAGCGATTCAGCCGCTGCCGCCGCTTGCTCAACCAATGCAGCATTCTGTTGGGTGACCTCATCCATTTGGGAAACTGCTTGACTGATTTGTTCGATCCCTTCACTTTGCGCAGACGATGCAGAAGTAATCTCATGCATAATGTCTGTGACTCGCTTGATTGAAGCGACGATCTCTTCCATGGTTTTGCCCGCTTCATCCACCAGCCTGGTGCCAGCATTGACATTTTTGACCGAACTGTCAATGAGTGTTTTAATATCCTTTGCGGCCGCAGCACTTCGTTGCGCCAAGTTGCGAACTTCTGTTGCGACAACTGCAAATCCACGTCCTTGTTCCCCCGCGCGTGCTGCTTCAACCGCGGCATTTAATGCGAGAATATTTGTCTGGAAGGCGATGCTGTTAATGACGCTTATAATTTCTGCTATTTTACTTGAGCTATCATTAATCGAAGACATCGTATTGACTACATTACACATCATTTTTCCGCCTTTAACCGCGATATCACTGGCAGTCATGACCAATTGGTTGGCTTGTTTGGAACTGTCGTCATTTTGACGGACCATTGCGGTCAGCTCCTTCATATTGGATGCAGTTTCTTCCAGTGAAGCGGCTTGTTCTTCTGTGCGCTGTGACAGATCCAGGTTGCCTGAAGCAATTTCACTCGTTGCCTGTTGCACAGAAAATGCACAAGATCGTACATCTAAGACCGTTGTTCTCAGGTTGATTCCTAATTGGCCAAGCGCCTTAAACAACTCGCCAAATTCATCGTCGCGATTTTGCGTGAATCGCGTCTTTAGGTCGCCGGCTGCCAGTATGTTGGCAAAGTCAACGGCATCACGTAATGGCTGCTGTATATTTCTTGCCAGATAGAAAGATAAAAAGGTTGCAAATAAGATGCCGCCAACTGTTACTGTGGCGATAAAGCTGGATAACCAGGATGCGGCAGCTTCTTGGGTCAGGCCCCACCAACCTGCGCCACCGACACATGCGAGCAGCAAGACAGGAACGCACGTAGCGGCGACGAGGCGTTTACGGGTTGTCATGCGAAGTGAAGCTGTAATTTTTCCAGCAAAGTCGGTGCGAACGATTTGACCTTTTTCAATCGCAAGGTGATGCGCTTTGCCATCAATAAATTGTTGATAGAGCGGCGAGACTGTTTCAATTAATTCACGTGATGGTTTGGTGCGTACCGACAAAAATCCGGTGACATTACCATTTTCTTTTATCGGTGTCGCATTGCCGAGCACCCAATAATAATCACCATTTTTTCGGCGATTTTTTATCAGCCCCGTCCATGGCAATCCCGCCTTTAGTGTACGCCATAAATCCTCAAACACTTCGGACGGCACTTCAGGATGCCGCACAATATTATGTGCTTTGCCAATTAACTCTTCTTCCGTATAACCACTGACTTCGATAAAAGTTGGATTTATGAAAGTAATACGTCCTTTGGTATCGGTTGTAGATAGAATCAGGGTGTCATCATCAATAGGATATTCATTATCTGTAATTGGCAGATTAATTCTCATTTTCTTCCTTCAGAATTTTTTTTATTCAGGGCTAATTAAAATTAATTGATTTAAACGGCATAGATGCTGATATATTAAGTTGAAAAATTCTGAATTTTTTTGATGGAAGAAGCATTCTCAGTGCGAGCGTGCCTGACGGGTTGAAATGAGGGTTTCCGGGTGGAATTTTATGTCGGTCTATTTGCTAAATCGCCAAATAGCGAGACAGAATCTTACAGGTTATCTTTCAGCTGAAAGAGGAGATTATTTACGCTTTTAAAGTGGAAGAGGTTGTATTCAGGCGTTGCAGAAAAAAGCTGAGTATTTATATAGATACAGCGCGAGCGGTTAGATGAAATTCACGTACTATTTCGACAAGTATTGCATAACAATCTGTCTTAGAACCAGTAAATTGCCATGAAAAAAATGTTCTGTGCCGGGCACGACGACAACAGGAAGCGATTGCGGCGCAGCCCAGGTCAGAACTGTTTGCAAAGGGACGATTTCATCCTGATCGCCATGAATAATCAAGTTGTTTTTGCAATGCGGGATAACGGGCGGGGCGTTAAGATTGACAACAGATGGCGCGACCAGAACAAGATTTTGTGGCTTAAGCCGTTGCGTGACATGCGCCTGAATTGCGCCGCCAAATGAAAATCCCGCGAGCAGTAATGATTCCGGCGCAGCAGTGATTCTGTTACGAATGGTTTCAACCACCGCAACAACATCTTCAATTTCCCCAATACCATGATCATGCGCGCCTTCGCTTTCTCCGACGCCGCGAAAATTAAATTTAATACTGACATAGCCAAGTGTAAGTAAAACCTTGAACAGGATCTGGACAACTTTATTGTCCATCGTGCCGCCATAGAGAGGATGGGGATGCGCAATTACCGCCAAACCACGTATGCCGGTTGTTGGCTCGGCGAGTACGATCTCCAGTTTACCCGCCGGTCCGTTTATAAAAATTTTCTGAGAATTAATAGGCACTTTATATCTTTAAGCGTTCAACAATGCGCCCATGTTTTAAATGCTCCTCAATTATTTCGTCAATATCTTCCTTGTCAATATAGGTGTACCAGGTTTCTTCCGGATAAATAACGATTACAGGGCCTTCGTTGCACCGATCCAGACACCCTGCGTTATTGATGCGAATTTTTCCTTTGCCATCTAGTTTGAGTGACTTGATCCGTTTTTTTGCATAATCTCGCATTTCCTGTGCATTAAAATTATTACAACAGGCCGCACCTGCTTCTCGCTGGTTGACACAAAAGAACACATGTTGCTGATAGTAACTCATGAGACTCCTAAAAAAGATCTATCAATATTGAGGCTGTTTTCTGTTTGCTATAATTTATTATCCCAATTTTAATTCTTTTCATAAGCTTAGTCACTGCCGCTGTTTATGGTTTAAGTTCTGAGTACTGTTAGTTTGATTTGTCAACGGCTGCCAGGAAAGATAGTCCGGTTATTAGTCAGAACGGGTTAAATGGATAAGATTGCTTTGCCGTATATTGCGAACTCATTGAAATATCTGCCATAATAATAGTGCCGCTAGCAATATTGCAAGTAATGCCAGTAAGCGGCTTTGTCGTTTTTCTTCGGCAAGTAATTCTGTCATTCTTTTTTCCAGTTCCTGCGCGCGGTTATTCATTAAGTCATGATGAATTAAACGTGGAAATTGCGGGAAGATAATCGCCCAATTGGGGGCCTCTTTTTGCAGGCGACTGACAAATCCACGCAGGCCAATTTGCTCAGACATCCAGTTTTCCAAAAAAGGCTTGGCCGTTTTCCAAAGGTCGAGATCCGGATCAAGATCACGCCCCAGTCCCTCAATATTTAGCAATGTTTTTTGTAATAAAACCAGTTGTGGTTGAATTTCCACGTTGAACTGGCGTGAAGTCTGGAACAGCTGTAATAAGACGCGTCCAAACGAAATTTCCCTTAGCGGCTTATCAAAAATTGGCTCACAGACTGCACGGACTGCAGCTTCGAAATCATCGACCCGAGTTTCTTTGGGCGCCCAGCCTGCTTCAACATGCGCTTCCGCTACACGTCTATAATCACGGCGAAAAAAGGCCAGAAAATTTTGTGCCAGGTAATTTTTATCTTCGTCGCTGAGCGTGCCCATGATGCCAAAGTCTACCGCGATATAACGGCCATCGTTACCGACAAAAATGTTGCCTGGGTGCATATCGGCATGAAAATAGCCATCCCGAAAAACCTGGGTGAAAAATATTTCAACGCCCATGCGGGCAAGGTAAGGAATATTGACCCCCAGGGTGCGGAGTTCATTCACATGGCTGATAGGGATGCCGTTGACGCGTTGCATGACCATAACATTGGCGCGGCAGTAATCCCAGTAAACCTCGGGTACCAAGAGCAGCGAGGAATTGAGAAAATTACGCCTCAGCTGGCTGCAATTAGAGGACTCGCGCATAAGATCAAGCTCATCATCAAGGTTTCTCGCAAATTCAGATACAACCTGTCTAAGTTTCAAGCGCTTACCATCCGGCCATAGCGCTTCTGCAACCATCGCACCCGTTTCCATTAAACCAATATCATGAGCAATAACCGGCGCGATACCAGGACGCAATATTTTAACGGCTACTTCTGTTTCGTCGTGCAGTATGGCCAGATGTACTTGTGCGACCGATGCACTGGCTATTGGTTTTGTATCAAAACTGGCAAAAACTTCACTGACAGGTTTGCCATATACTTTTTCCAATATTTTGACGGCAATCTCAGAGGGAAATGGCGGTACTTGATCTTGCAATCTTGCCAGTTCATCGGCAATATCGGTTGGCAGTAAATCACGCCGGGTAGACAGCATTTGGCCAAATTTGATAAATATTGGTCCTAAAGCTTCCAGCGCCAGACGCAGACGCTCGCCGCGTGGGCGGTCCAGCCGGCGCCAGAATGTCAGCCACCGGATAGGTTTACGCAACAGTCGTAATCGGCCATGGCTGAAAAAGAATTCATCGAGTCCAAAACGGAAGGCGACAAAATTTATTTTTATTAGACGAAAAATGCGCATGTGTTTTTAGTGTAATAATCGGGTGATGGCCGAGAAACAACATCCGATTTTTTTATTAATGTGACTGATATAGAGTGCCAGTTGGCTACCATTCATGATGGGTCAATTTCTGTATTCGCCGTTCCAGTTGTTCAGTGTCGTAGTACAATGTTTCTACTTCGCGATTGAACTCGCTGACGAGCGTATGGCTGGCCAACATCGGCTGTTCTTCTGTCCAGTACTCAACCAGCGCATTAGAAAGATTCTGCATGTTCTCGATTTGCCAAAGAATTATATTTTCACCGCTGTGTACGATCCGGTGAGAGAGAATATCACCGATTATTCCACTTAAATCCTGTTCAAGATCCCAGTGCAGATGCCTGCCAATAATAAAAAGTTCTTTAGCCATTGCACTGTCGCCGCATATATCGATTTCGTCAAATACCGTGTCATCGCTATTATTTGTCCGGATGCGTAATAACAGCACTGGTGTAAGTGTCATGACAGTATCAACACGCGAACCATCCGGAACAGCCGAAATTTCTCCATCAACCTGTATTGAAAAACTGAGATCAAGGAAAGGGAACAGTCGAATACATACGGTTTTTCCTGTATAAACCTGTAGACGTTTACGTGCCCAGCTCTCACCATGCAGTATGTGATTAATCGAAGAAACAGCGATTGATGTCAACATGAGTTATTTAAAAAGACTGGAAATTTATTGAGTTGAAAACTGATTGAAAATTGAAGTATAGCATTATCCTGGGAGCGTCAGTGGGATGCAGTCTTATCTAAACCAATACTTTATCGCTAGAAAAACTTAAGGTGACCGTTACTTGTTTAAATGCAGTTATTTGCATGCAGGAAATCAAGCTCGTTGTCGGTTAATTGGTCTTTTAGGCAATTATAGTAACGCATTGTTCTCGGCCTCTGCCGTCGATACAATTCGTTATCTAGTAAAGGTTAGCCGGATTGTATCCGAATAAGTTTTTTTCGTGAGTAGTTTTAACCAGGCTTACACTGGCTTATTATTGATATATCGATTGCTGATGGAACATTAATAGTATGCGCGTAAAACAATTATTAGTCCCGACCAACGTAGGTGACGACAAGATTACTGATACACATTCTATTTCTTTTACTGAATGGGGTGATCCCGATAACCCGCATGTTGTTGTTTGTGTTCATGGGTTAACGCGTAATTGCCGTGATTTCGATTTTCTTGCCGACGCACTGGAAGCAGAATGCCGAGTTTTCTGTGTTGATGTCGCGGGTCGCGGTAAAAGCGGTTGGCTTGATAATGCGCAGGATTATGATCATTATCAATTATATGTTGCTGACGCAATTTCACTTCTGAGGTACATTCGTAATCAGTACAGCAAAAATATTGTTGTAGACTGGGTAGGTATTTCAATGGGTGGATTGATTGGTATGATGGCGGCAATACAGTCAATTGTACCTATACACAAGCTGGTCATGAGCGATATCGGTCCATTGATTCCGGTGGCAGCGTTGAGAAGAATGTCAGCTTACGTCGGAAAAGACGTACGTTTTGGGGGATTTGCGGAACTTGAAGCGTATGTTCGGCAGATATCCGCGCCCTTTGGTCCACTGACCGATGATCAGTGGCGTCACCTTGCAATTCACAGCATGCGCAAATTTGAAAATGGAACTTATGGCTTTCGCTATGACCCCAAAATTTCTGTCAGTTTTAAACAGCATGCACTGCAGGATGATGTGGATTTGTGGGAATACTGGGATAAGTTGCAAGCGCCAACGTTAGTGATGCGTGGGGCGGAATCCGACGTTTTAATGACAAGCACTGCGGCTGAAATGCAGTTACGCGGGCCAAAAGCAAAAATAATTGAATTGCCGGGTATTGGCCATGCGCCGATTCTGCTTGATAATAGGCAAATTGCGATCGTGAAAAACTTTTTGTTGCCTCAGTAGCGCATAGTATGCTGAATTGCATAAAAAAAGAGACAGACGTTTGTCCGTCTCTGTTATCAATTAACCTGACTCAGCAAGTTAAAACCGGAAATTATACTGCACATACAAGAGATCAGCATTGACGCCAGGTCTTTGTTTTTCGATGAACTCACCGGAAAATAATTTTGAGTAGCCGACAATAACATCATGATGGCGTGCGACATGCAGGTTAATCAGCAAATCCAAACCGTCGCCAACATGACTGCCCGACTGACCGGTAGGGTCACGAAGTGTTGCCGCGCCGCCAGCATTATACAAAAAGTCTTTATTATGAGCTAAGTAGTACCGATGGTACTGCCCAACAAACGTAATCCAACGTTCCGGATGAAGTGTTAACTGTGCATTGAAATCATGTATATTTTGCCGCCCGATTAGATCGATGTAACCCAGGTAGTAATGCCCGAAAGGAAAAAGCTGATTAAAGGTGGTGCTCTTTCCGTCTTGTGGGTTTTTATCACCGGAGGCAAAATCGTAGCGAAGCCACAGAATCGGGTTTAATGGCATTTGGAAATCATAGCCCACACCTGTGGCGACGGCAAAAGCTGAAACGTCCAGATTGGATCTTTCACCATATTGATACATACCTTCAATTTCGTACAGGATACGGTTGTATTCTCCAACAATACGACCACCGAAGGTGGCGACAAAGGAATCACCTTGCATCACATTTCCTATTGAAGCATTCGATGCACTGACGGGCCGGGTGTCGTTCAGGGTAAGGAAATAAAGATCGAGCAGATGGTCCTTATCATGTTTATAGGTGCCCCATAAACCGTAGAAATTGCGATCTCTGTCCCATTGATCAAAATCTTTTACATTTGTATCCATTGGGCGTACCCAAAAAGCATCAACGTCCCATTTATCGGATTTCCAGAAAGTTTTGACACCTTGGAAAGTTCGCCGTGTATTGGCCCAGTCCAGCGTCGAGATTAACCGTTGCGAACCATAAATGAGTTCTTGCCGGCCGGCACGAAGATAAAACGGATTACCATTTATATCGCCCAGGTTAACATCAGCGAATATATTCAGCATGTCCGTATAATTTCTATCGATACCAAGCGGAGATAAATCTGGATTGAGCGAACGTGCATCGATAAACTCAGCAAACAGGCGAAGTTTGTCCCGATACCACAGATCCGCGTGGAAACGTGTGCGAATCAAACCGTAATCATTATCTTTGCCCGCTGCATTCAGACGGCTATCCGTTTCATTCATATAGCGGTACCAGAAGCTGCCACCGAAAGAAAGCAGCCAGTCATCTCCTAAATGGATACGTTTGAGCGGATCGAAAAGGTCTGGTTCGTGATCAGGATCTTCCAGGTAACGGAAGTCAATGTTGAATGCTGAGGTCGGCATCAGACCGAATGGCGGATATGGATCAGTGGGCCTTGTCTTTCTTTTATTTCCAGTCAGTTTATCCCAAAGCGAATAATAGCCTTCTCCTGGGTCCGGGAAATATTCAGGTTCCACGTCAGCCAGTAAATCCATGGTAGAAGCATAACCATCCCGCGCTGGCGGTTTGCCAAACAGCCCTGGACGCGGCATGGGTCTGACCGGTGGAACCTTGGCCCAGTCTGATACAGACCAGCTTTTTTCCGTGCTGGTCGTCGTTACTTCGTCGCCAGGGTCGTTGGTGTCTGCCGCGTTAGCTTGGAAGACTGCAGCAAAAAAAACTAAAAAACATAGGTAACATTTAAACAGTAAACAACGTGGTCCAGTTCCAAGATATCCATTGGATTTGCTGACTGCCGTCGCCAAGAATGTATAAAAAAATTTCAAATTCATTATTTGAATCTCCCCTTATTATTTAAGACTATGCATATTTATTTTTAACCGTAACTTTTCACGTTGTTTCCCCGCGTAGAGGCCCAAGATTTTTTATTTTTTGGCCAGTAAAGATGTTCACGGTTTGCTCTTTCGAGAGCATTGCAATCGCATATTACTAAGATTTTACATGAAGTTTGCTTTAAGTTTTTTGGCATGGTTTTATTTTCAGTCAGATAAACATAATAAATAAAAATATTAGGCCGTTCAGTTGCCAGTTTTTCAAAGAAAAACATCCAACTATATGATATATAGAGGTTATATACTGTATGTTTTAACATGAATGAATGTGTCTTTTTGGCAACATGAAATGTTGCTGCTGGAAATGTTGCTGCTAAAAAGTCTGACATCTATACGTTCCTTCCATCGTTTAATTATGGTTGTGGGCACATTGCCGACTATGCACTTAATCGCGTTTGAAACATTGAACCGCTTAAGGGCAGTTTCAAATTAACTTCCCTGGGTATGTTTCTTTCTCGTCAATTGAGAATAGTTATATATACAAAACAATATATTGCTATTAGTAGATAGCAGTTTTCATGCCAATATATATCCATATGTTTCTTAACGATAAAATAGTTGAACGTTTGTAACAAAAACTTACGAATCACAATTTCTTGTGATAGGATTCACAAAAAATTGTGATTTTAAACTGATGCACTTTTCTTTCAATAATTGTTTTCGAGACGCCCCGTTGTTTTTGGCCGTGGTTGATGACGCGCTTATTTGCCGTGATATTAATCAGGTCTGGCGGGATTACATAGGTTTGACAGCCACAGCCGAGATCGCAATATCTGTAAAAAGATTATTCAATCTTGAGAAGGAATGCACGTTAACGAGGCAAATCGAACAGGTTATACATCAAGGCAGTATTATTAAGGGAAAGACCGTGACACTGCTGGAAGCGGAATATTCAGAAAAGTCAGTTCATGAAGGGTTGCTGTCAGCTTGGCGCATACCGGAAACCGATCATGCATCCATGTCAGCGATATTAGTGTTTACAGAAACAACGAGATATAGCCAAGCAGTCAATAAACTGGATCGATTACAAACGACACATGAATTAATTTTAGAAGCTGTCGGAGATGGAATTTATGGGGTGGATTGTGACGGAAAAACGACTTTTGTGAATGAAGCTGCAACGCAAATACTGGGATGGCGTGCCGAAGATGTACTAGGCAAATCGTTACATGGTATTCATCATCATTCTTATCCTGATGGCACGCCTTATCCAAGTAATCAGTGTCCCATTTATTCTGCTTTTACAGATGGTGAAGTCCATGAGGGCGATAACGAATTTTTTTGGCACACAAATGGAACGCTGGTACCCGTTGAATATAAAAGTACGCCGATTATAGAAGATGGGAGAATCAAGGGGGCTGTGGCTGTTTTTCGTGATATCTCTGAACGTGTTAAAAGTAAAAAACAACGAGAAGAAGCCTATGAGCAAATTAAGACCTTAAAAGATTTGCTTGAACGTGAGCGGGATTATCTTCGCGATGAGATTAATGTCACACTTAATTTCGGCGAAATGATAGGAGAAAGCCAGGCTTTGAAGCATACGCTTGGTCAGATTGAAGCGGTTGCTAAAACTCAGGCGAGTGTCTTGGTTCTGGGTGAATCAGGTGTGGGCAAGGAAATGGTCGCCCGTGCCATTCATGCCAATAGCTTGCGTGCGGACAAACCACTGGTAAAAGTAAACTGTGCGTCAATCCCCAAGAATCTTTTTGAAAGTGAATTTTTTGGGCATATTCGGGGGTCATTCACAGGCGCTCATCGAGATCGTGTAGGCCGGCTTCATCTCGCATCAGGCGGTACGCTTTTTCTGGATGAAGTGGGTGAAATTCCTATTGATCTGCAAGGAAAGCTATTGCGTGCATTACAAGAACACGAGTTTGAACGCGTAGGCGATGACAAAACCACTAAAATAAATGTTCGCGTTATTGCTGCAACCAATCGTGATTTAGAAGCTGAAATCTCGGCGGGGCGGTTTCGGGAGGACCTTTATTATCGCTTGAGTGTTTTCCCTATCGAAGTGCCGCCTTTGCGGGCGCGCATAAAGGACATCGGTGCCCTGGCGAAACAATTTCTAGTCAATGTGTGTAAAGAACAGGGACGCGACATTTTAACATTGACGCGGCAACAGATTGACGATTTATGCCGATACGACTGGCCAGGAAATATAAGAGAACTTAAAAATATTATTGAGCGGGCTGTTATTCTTACCAAAGGGAATCGACTGAGGCTTGACCTTGCGATGCATAGTGATCAAAAAACCAAAAATATGCTGGCATCTATTGCATCGGATAGCGAAGCGTTTGTGACGGATGCGGTTTTTCGTGAAAAAGAAAAACTAAATATGGTTGCTGCATTGCGTTATTCAAAATGGCGCATTTCCGGAACAGACGGCGCAGCCGAATTGTTAGGTATTAAGCCATCTACACTTGCTTATAGGATGAAAGTGTATGGTATTACACAGCCTGATTATCGCTGATACATTAAAATACTGGTGTCTTTCAAATAAGGCGGTTGCAGGTAACTATTAAACGTGCTGTTCAGGCCAGTATGTATTTGAGTGACGAAGTATTTCTCCGGATTTTCTTGATATTGAACGTTCAGACAGATTACCACTTTTAATTATTATCACTGATAACTTTTGATCTTCGTCATGCGGTTCACGCGCGGTTCGCGCCCAGCCATAGAAAAAGCAGCGGTACATTTCTATGGTGCGACTGATTAAAATACGGGTATATATCGGATACCCGTATATAAATGGAAAATATTTTTCAATTTCACAAGTAACGACTTATAAACAATTGATAAATTTATATTTAGAAATGGTGATGCAATACCTGCTTTGGGGCTTGGCACCTGGAAGTCTGATCCTGGAGAAGTTTATGATGCCATCCGTGAGGCCATAACAATTGGATACAGACACATAGATTGTGCCGCATTCTATGGAAACGAGTCTGAAATAGGCCAGGCGTTGGTTGACGCTTTTGCTTGCGGAAATGTCAACAGAGAAGACATGTGGGTGACCTCAAAAATTGTGGAACAATGCGCATCTGAAAAAGGATGTTAAACCGGCCTTAGAAAAGACACTTAAAGATCTTCAGCTGGAATATCTTGATTTGTATTTAATTCACTGGCCGATTGCGTTAAAACCAGAAGTACAATTTCCTTCATCCGTCCATGACTTTTTAGCCCTTAATGATGCACCGATTGCTGCGACCTGGGAGGCGATGGAAGCATGCGTAGCAGATGGACTATGCAAACATATCGGTGTGTCTAATTTCAGTATAAGGAAAATCAGAGAACTTCTGGCAAACTGCACGAGAAAACCCGAGGTGAATCAGATAGAACTGCATCCCTGTCATCAGCAACCCGCAATGCTGGAATTTTGCAAAAATGAGGAAATTGTTCTGACCGCCTATTCACCTTTAGGGTCGACGGATCGGCCAGCGCAATTTAAAAATCCTGATGAGCCCCGTTTATTAGAAAATGCCACGATAAAAGAAATTGCCGATGCCAATGGTTTTTCGCCCGCACAGGTACTTATCCGCTGGGCAATTCAAAGAGGCACTTCGGTTATTCCAAAATCAGTCAACCCCGCCCGGCTGAGAGAGAATTATGAATCCGCTGCGATTGCTTTATCGGATAAAGACATGGAAAAAATTGCGGCACCTGAAGCACAACAACGCCTCATCACAGGTAAATTTTGGGATGCACCGGAATTGGGATATTCTGTGGCCACCTTATGGGACGAATAGCCATACGCAAATGTCTATGATAATTTTGCTTTTGCCAGAAACAAGCTTGTTTCTTCACATACAATTATGAAACGCTACTGACCTTTGTGAGATTTTTCCCTACGCATCATGCTGCGCGCTAAAGCTGGCTATTCCGGTGAATTACTCTATTTCATTGGTGAATAATAATCAAGGGCTGATCTTGACGTCCAGGCCTAATGCCTCAATTTTATAACTAAAATTAAGCATCCATGATTCAGAGACTTTTGTTAGTTGTAACGCTTCTGGCTGCATTGATGGCCGTGCAATACCGTAAAGTAAGACGCCTTTCAGCGGCACGCCTTCTTGTAATAGACGATCCACAAATTCAAGATATGCATGCGTTTCTTCTGTGCTTGGTGGTTCGCCGTTAATTTGAAAGACGCAGGTTTGCAACCAGGTGCGGCACAATGATGCGGCTAACCGTAAATTTTCACGCACCTGCTTTAAACTCATTTGCGTATGGTTGATTTGTTGCCTTCCCTTTCGTGTGGCGCTGTCAAGCTTAAACCAGATTTCTCCGTTCAGTTTTGCCATGCGCGCCAATCCCGCTTGCACATAGGTTCGATTAATTAAGCTGCCATTGGTTATAAGAACCAGCTTCAGATCGCTGGGAAGATCAGTAAACTCATCCTTTATTTGTCCAATCAATTGAATGACTTGTTCAAATTCTTTGGCACTGGTGGGTTCGCCATTACCGGATATTGCAATATCATTAATTCGATTGGCATCTGTCGGGACATTTTGCCGCATAAAGTCGCCATATAACAATGTATGCAAAAAAGTACGCAATTCCGACTCAAGTTTGATCAGATCAATTTTCGGTGCGGCGCCGCGTTTGAGTTCGGGAACCTGGCAATAGATGCAGCGCCAGTTGCAGGCATTATTGGGGTTAAGGTTAATGCCGATTGAAACACCGCCAGCGCGACGCGACACGACGGGGTAAACGTAGACCATGCCGGCGCTGTTGCGGTCATGATCGGTAATTTTCAATTTTTTTGCTGTTGGCGGCAATTTTATGTTCTCGAATAATTGGACTGCGATGTTACAATAGCCAGAATGTTAATTACACGCAGGTTGGAATTTGATGCGGGTCACCGTATTTCCACACATAACAGCCAATGCCGCCATTTGCATGGCCACCGGTATGCGATTGAAATAACTTTATCAGGGAACATTATTACCGATGATGGTGTTGCAGAGCAAGGCATGGTGATGGATTTTTCGGAAGTTAAAAGAATCGCCAAAAAAGTCTTGGTGGATAAATGGGATCACGCTTTTCTTGTTTATTCGGGCGATACATTGATAATGAATTTTTTGCAGTCACTTGAAGACCATAAAACGGTCGTATTTGATTCGCAGCCAACTGCCGAGAATCTCGCGCTTGCCGCATTCCGTATTTTAGACAAGGCGTATTCGGATAATTATGGTAATCAGCTGCGACTAGCGCGCGTTCGGATATATGAAACGCCTAACTGTTGGGCCGATGCGATACGCGATCAATTTTAATTATATCAATTTCTTATATTTATTGCGATGTTTGTAGATTCTCATTGTCATCTTGATTTTCCGGATCTTGCGAAGAATCTTGATGAGTTGTTAAAAAATATGCATGAAAATAACGTTACCAACGCGCTCTGCATTAGTGTCAATCTGACAGATTTTCCACGCGTACGGGCGCTTGCTGAAAATTATGACCATCTTTATGCAACGGTTGGTGTGCATCCGGATTATGAGAATCTGGATGAACCGCAAGCGGATCAATTGGCTGAACTCGCAGCGCATCCGAAGGTGGTTGCGGTCGGTGAAACCGGTTTGGATTATTTCCGTCTTACCGGAGACCTTGAGTGGCAGCGGGAGCGCTTTAGGCAACATATACGCGCCGCAATAAAATGTAATAAGCCACTGATTATTCATACGCGGTCGGCGGCATCGGACACATTGCGAATTATGGCGCAAGAAAATGCGGATAAAGTTGGTGGCGTCATGCATTGTTTTACCGAGAGCTGGGATGTTGCACAACAGGCAATCGCACTGAATTTTTACATTTCTTTTTCAGGGATTGTTACGTTTAAGAACGCGAAGGCGCTTAAAGAAGTAGCTAAGAAAATTCCATTAGATCGGATGTTAATTGAAACTGATTCGCCTTATCTGGCACCTGTGCCGCACCGCGGAGAGCTAAATCAACCGGCTTTTGTTCGCTATGTCGCGGAAGAAATCGCCAAATTACGTTTGACCAGCGTTGATGAAATCGCCACGGCAACCACGAACAATTTTTTTAACTTATTCAACATTTCTCGGAACATGCCATTTAGCGACAAGTGAGTTCTTGGTGTAAAAAAAAGCGCGGTTTGCTGTTGTTTCTTACTACTGATGACTGAAATGAGTGTAATGAATCCTCGTATTAACTGTGGTTAATTGCTTCAGTCTAGACTGTTAATACACTTGCCGGTGGTGTTGCTGGCTTTGCATAATATTTTGACGAGCTTCCTTTTATGAACACAGGTTAATAAGTTGAACAATGAAAACGCTTCAAAATAAAGTTGCTATCGTTACGGGCGCGTCGCGCGGGATTGGCGCGGAAATCGCACAGACCCTGGCACATGCCGGCGTTAAAGTTATCGTTAACTATGTGAAAGACCAACAGGCTGCCAGCAGGGTTTGCACTGAAATTACCGATGCAGGCGGTGCGTGCCTGGCTGTTAAAGCCGATGTTAGTCAGACGGCAGCGGTTCGCCGGTTGTTTGATGAAACGTTTAATCATTTTGGAAAAATTGATATTCTGGTTAATAATGCTGGAATTCTTACCTTCAAAAAAATTGCTGAAATCAGCGACGAGGAATTTGATCGAATTATTGATATTAATCTGAAGAGTGTTTTTTATATGTTACGTGAAGCCGCAACACGGCTTTCCGATAATGGCCGAATTATTAACATTTCGAGTACAGTGACGCGATTGATGCTGCCAAAATACGGTGCGTACGCTGCAACTAAAGGTGCGGTGGAACAATTGACGCATATCTTTGCAAAAGAAATGGGCGAACGTGGCGTTACTGTCAATGCTGTTTTGCCGGGTCCGGTGAATACTGAACTATTTCGGGCGGAAAAAACCGAGGAAGATATTAAACGCATGGCGGGATTGGCTGCGTTGGGACGTATCGGGGAATCAGAGGATGTTGCACGGGTCGTCCTGTTTCTTGCCAGCCAGGAGTCCGGGTGGATTAGCGGGCAAAATATTGGTGTTAATGGCGGGATAATTTAAACTGCTTTGTAGCTAATAAGGTGACAAAAATATCTTCTGTAGAACTTATTTAACCGAAAAATAATATGCTTATTGGTGTACCCAAGGAAATTAAGCTTCATGAATACCGAGTCGGATTGACACCATCATCAGTTCGGGAGTTAATTGTGCATGGACACCGGGTGATGGTGCAGAAAAATGCAGGATTGCAAATAGATCTCGGAGACGAAAAATACCAGACGATGGGCGCGGAGATCGTCGAAACAGCCGCTGAAATATACGCGCGTGCCGAAATGATTGTTAAGGTAAAGGAGCCGCAAAAATCTGAAATAGCCATGCTCAACAAGGGACAGATTTTGTTCACTTATTTGCATTTGGCTGCAAGTCCTGTACTGACCAGGGGATTGATTGACTCAGGTTGTATTGGTATTGCTTACGAAACAGTGTCCGATATATTCGGCGGTTTGCCTTTACTCGCGCCAATGAGCGAGGTGGCAGGCCGCATGTCAATTCAGGCAGGTGCGCATGCGCTTGAAATGATTCAGGGTGGTCGTGGTATGTTGCTCGGCGGCGTTCCCGGCGTAACCGCGGCGAATGTGGTCATTATTGGTGGGGGTGTTGTGGGAACAAATGCAGCGCGGATGGCTATGGGCATGGAAGCGCATGTGACGGTACTGGATAAATCAATTCATCGTTTGCAGGAGCTCGATTTCCAGTTTGGTTCCAAACTCAATACAATATTCGCAACCGTTGATGCAATCGAACAAAATGTATCATCAGCGGATCTTGTCGTTGGCGCGGTTTTAGTGCCCGGTGCAGCAGCACCCAAGCTTGTGAGTCGTGAGATGGTCCACGAGATGCGCCGTGGATCTGTTTTTGTTGATGTGGCTATCGACCAGGGAGGATGCGCTGAAACATCCAGGCCAACGACGCTTGATAATCCTTTGTATACCGTGGATGGCGTCGTACACTATTGTGTTGCCAATATGCCCGGCGCTGTTGCCAGGACATCGACCTTAGCGTTGAACAATGTTACATTGCCCTTTGTTCTGTCAATTGCTGATAAAGGATACAAGCAGGCGCTCGCAGACGATCCACATTTACTGGATGGGCTTAATATTTTTCGCGGCAAGTTAACCAATCAAGCGGTGGCTAATGATACCGGCATTGCCTATTTTGCAGTTCCGGATGTACTTGAATGATGATACCTAAAAAACAACATCTTCATTCTTTTACAATTTACGTCGATTTAACTATTTGATATAAGAGTATTTGTGGTTCAATAAATGGTATGAATGCGTGGCTTGAAATAATTCAATCAGCGATTCCAGTCAATGTACTTGTTGGTATCACTATTGCTTCTGTTATCGGCTTTATTAGTTCTCTGATTATTATTCCTTTAATTTTAATTCGTTTACCTGTCGGATATTTTGATACGCGCTTTCCGCGTCACTGGATGCGGGACCATCATCCCGTGCTACGCGTGATAGGACTCATTATCAAGAATGTCGTTGGCCTTATATTTATATTGGCTGGTTTCATTATGCTTTTTTTACCAGGGCAGGGTTTGCTAACCATACTGATTGGGATTTCACTCATTGATTTTCCAAGAAAACGTGAGCTTGAGGCAAAACTTATTGGTTACCCTAAAATATTTAGCGCGATTAATAACCTTCGGAAGAAGTTTGGCAAGTCCCCATTGACGGTTGCGGTTTCAGGCCACAGCAAGAAAAGTGCCGTTGATTACAGTCATTATAAGCATTGAGCAAAGCAGATACGCTCATGTTAAAGAAGATTGCCGTTATCGTGTTTTAATAATATTCTTAATTCTTCTCCCAGTAGAACGTACCTTTTAATGGATAATGATCACTCAATCCATTTTCTGTATCAATTTTATTAATTTCTCCAAATTCTGCTGCGTGTTCAATTGACAATGCATATAAATTGTATTCGCTGTTACCTTTGAATAAGATGTGATCCGGTTTATCAAAACCCGCGGCATCGCAGTTTTCCCAATTATCATAGACTTCGATACACATGACGGAGAGCCCGGTACCATTTAAAAAATCAATCCAGGTAGACAGGTGGGTTAGTTCTATTGTGTTCGTCAGCGCACCTAGTCTCATATTAAAATCGCCTGCAACAATGACGACTTTTCCTGCAGAATAAGTATTGATGTATTCAGCGAGTTGCGCCATATTGGTTTTTTTTGCCGCTAGACTCTTGTTATCGCCGCCTGCATCCTGATGCAGGTTGTAAAAATCAATTTGAAATTCTTCATCAATATCGAGTGTAACCACCGAAAACCCTTTTTCTGTCATGCAGTCAGGATGTGAGCTTGTGCCAATAATTTGTTCCCACAATGTTCCTGCGCACTGATTCCACTGCACTCTGTTGTACTCCCGGTAATTGAATGGAAATTTTGAAATGGTTGCCAGACCATCTCCGAACGTTGTTGCGGTACCTTTCCAGTGCGCGGTACGATAGGGATAGGTGGTGGTTGTAAAGTTAGAAATAAGTGCGTCATGTTTTGTAAAATCTTCTTGGAAAACCACCATATCGAGTGCCAGACTTTCTAGAATAGCGCTAATGGATTCAGTGTCTTCATGAGAATTTCCGCCGATTTCCTTTGGAAATCCATCAATATTGTAAGTCATTACATTGAAACTTCCTGAATGATCAGCGGGTGAGAGGGGTCCAACATACTCAAGTGAATCAGAATGACTCCATCCTGTTTCCCATGCTTGAATAAGTATATTATCGTACTTTGCCAGCTCTTCAGCATAATCGGCTACTGTATTGCCTGATGTCTTAAACCAATCGACTACATCATCGCCAGCGTTGGCAATTTTGCTGGCGGTACCTTTAACTGCCGGTTTGGCGGATTCAACGGCTTCGTTTACAGTATTTTTTACTTTTTTGAAAAGCCCTGCCTGCGCATAAATTGAATAAAATCCAAGTGTAATAATAACTAAAGCGTGAATTATTTTTTTCATATGATCCTTATATAGGTTTCTCATATTTGGGATAGTCAAATGACGAGCTCACATCCGCTATCAAGAATATCAATGCGTAAATATTTTAAAAGGTAAATGCCGCAATATTACCCCTAATTAATTTTTTATGTATAATATCTAGCCAGTAGTATTCAAGGTCTTAAGTCAGATTATAGTAATCTAGTAAGATAGATACTATTATAGCAGTGTAATTATTATAGCAGTGTAATTGAGGATGCTTGAATTATTGGCTAGAATTTAAACAGGCGCGGATTTTGTTGGATTTGTCAAACCGGATAAATTTGGTAACCAGCTAATTTTCTCAAACATCAATGTACTTATCAAAATTTTTCTGAAAAAGTATTTTCTGCTCCGCTGTCAGGCACTGTTTACCTTCCCCTGCCTTTCCCTGACGAAAGAATGCGTCTTGTATAAGACCGTCATCCAGTAATCTTTCCGTAATTGGGTCAAATTGTTTTGCATGTTTTTTCATAAAGTCAAAGGTGGTTCTTTTTAATATTTCTGGCCATTGTTCGGGTTCAATTTGAAACTCACAAAAGTCAGCTATTTTGCGGATATACTTCTCAGAATCCTTGAGCATATCTTCGTACCATAAAAACAGCACATTGGGACTGTCCTTGTGTACTAACCAGCCGTTGATATGCGCAAACCATGATCGGTATAGAACTTTTCCTTTTAAAAACAGATTAAAGAATTCATCAAAATCGCCTTTAAAGCCAAGATGCGTACGGTGAAAATGATAATATGAAACGGCCACATCCTGGCCGTTTCTGGCAATGTAGATGTATTTGCCAGCACCTTTGGGAATATAGTCGTATGGCAAATGGGACTTGAATATACGTGGTGATGGTAATTTATCCAGGTCGGCAACAGTAATCGTATTAAACATCAAACTACGCTCAAAATAAGGAAATATTCTGGAGATATGGGTAAAATCCGTGTTGCCGTTCGAACTAAGTTGATAAAGTATCATTTGGGTCCAGGTAGTTCCGGAACGGGGGTATGTCACCAGAAAAATATCGTCCGGGCGAGCCACAAAGTCTAATTTGACCTGGCGATAGAAATCAACTCCCTTGACCAAGCTGGTTAAAAGTTTGATCAGCGGATGAAGGAATTTACTAAACATTTTCATAGACCAGGAGATCAATCTTTTCATGTGTATTCTTCCGTGCATTAGATACACAAATAGTATCTGCTTTAAATGTCAATATAAGGGCAGAATACCTCCGCGAAGATGGCTGTTATCTCAGTAGCGGTTTCATAATAAAATTTTGAGCATGTCTGTTAGCACTATTCGTTAAGTCTGATCATAAAACATCATTAGGGTTCGCTCAGAAAGCATAACCAGCTTATTAAATTTAGAATCACATCATATTTCGCTAAAATAGTGTACCTAAGTTGATAAAATAATGCCAAAAACCGTGCACCATGATCCGCTATACGTTGTCGAAAACAACGCACCCTTCCGGGATTTGATACGCCACCATATATTTCACAATAGACTGGGTAAAACTGAGTGAATGCATTCCATGGAATGATCTGGCGCAGCGCTATCATAAGGGGCTGTCTTCAACGTTGGGCCATTCAGTCAAAGATGTTGCGTATTGGGATTGGCACAGTGATCGATTAAGGTTATCGGTTTCGGATGGCGAGACGGTTGAACAAACAGGTCCGCGAGAATTCGCATCTGGATTATTTCATTGGTCTGAAAGAATTTCAGTCAAAAACACCGTTTGCAACGTTCTGATTCATAGGAGTACGGCCAGCGCATGGGCAGACGGTGGTCAATAATCGTATTTCGTCCCTTTATCTTGGCAAGCAAGGCAAGACAGTAGAATTTGGCGCCAAAGTAAGTGTCAGCCTAACAGGTAGAGGACTGGCGCACGTCGACGAACTTCACTGGAACGCGCAACACGAAAGTCATGACCTTCATGGCCAAGGCTGAAGCTGATAAAAAACGATATGGCTGTTATCCTGAAGTCGTTATTGCTGACACGGTATATGGTTCGCGCGACAATACAGACGTCATCGTTTTTTTATTTCTTCGGAAGAATGTTACTTTTTATCCCCGCTAGGTTTTGGTTCCTGGATAGTCGAAGGAAAGGTATTTAGCATTCTGTAATACTAACAGCCAGTCCGCCTAAAGATGTTTCTTTAAATTTCACCGACATTTCCAAACCAGTTTGTTTCATAGCGGCGATACAATTATCCAGTGACATAAAATGCTGACCATCCCCACGAAATGCTAAAGAAGCGGCGGTGACGGCTTTAATCGCGCCAAAACCATTACGCTCTATGCAGGGTACCTGAACCAGACTGCCAACCGGGTCGCAAGTCATGCCAAGATGATGCTCCAGCGCAATTTCAGCCGCATTTTCAATTTGTTCAGTGGTACCTCCTTTAATCGCGCACAAACCTGCTGCCGCCATGGCCGAGGCGGAACCGACTTCACCCTGGCAACCAACTTCGGCACCGGAAATAGAACTGTTATGTTTGATCAGTCCACCAATCGCACCGGCGACAAGTAAAAAGTCGCGAACCTGTTTCAGTGTTGCACCTTCATGTTGTACCGCATAATAAATAACGGCCGGGATTACACCTGCAGCGCCATTTGTGGGCGCGGTGACAACCATATGGCCTGCCGCATTTTCCTCGTTAACTGCCATTGCATAAGCGCATAACCAATCGTTTAGGTTAGTTTCTTTCGGGTTATTTTGAAGTTGGTGATATAGCGTTTTGGCACGCCGTGCTATATTTAGCCCACCTGGCAGACGTCCTTCAGCTTTCAAACCGTTTTCGATACACTTGTGCATGGCGTGCCAGATGGCGTCTAGCCCTTGATCCAGTTCAGTTTCTGAAATTCGTTCAATCTCATTGCTGCGCTTCATAGCAGCTATAGATAAGCCGCTATCTGCAGACATTTGCATCATTGCATTGGCTGAGTCGAAGGGATAACTACAGGAATTCGTTACCTCCATTTTCAGTGGCGCGACCAGTTGGTCTATTTCGGAAAGTGTGGTGATGAAACCACCACCGATGGAGAAGTAGGTTTCCGCTAACAGTGGTTTGTCTGATTGATTCAGTAGCTCGAGAATAATGCCGTTAGGGTGTTCCGGTAACGGATCGCCACGATCAAAAATGATGTCCCCGGAAGGATTGAAGAGAGCAGATTTTTGGCCGCTGAATTCGATAGCGTCTCGTTCCAACAGCTGCTCGACTAAATCATTGACGTTCTGATCAGCGAGTCCTTGCGGCGTGTATCCATGGATACCCAGTAAAATTGCCCGGTCGGTTGCATGACCTTTGCCGGTAAAAGCCAGCGACCCCCTGAGTGTGCAGCGAATCCGGGCGTCTATGGTGTCAGTATGTGACGAATAAAAAGTCTTAACGCGTTTTCGGAAGTCTCTCGCCGCAACCATTGGCCCCATGGTGTGGGAGCTTGATGGGCCGACACCGATTTTAAAAAGATCAAGAACACTGATAAACATAACAAGCCTGTTAAATTATATTATTGTGAATTATACGCATTGCATAAGGACTCGAGGCCAGCTGATTTCATAAACCGTATACTTACATGAACAAATTATGTATAGGTAAGGTTCACTGTTTCTGCAAACGAAAGAAAACGCCGTCCCAAATCATATACAGTCTTTCTTTTTCCAGCCAGATAAGTGTGCTACCCGGTGCAGCCCAAGCCGCATTTTTGCATGAAATATTAATTATCTCAATAATCCGGCCGGTGTAATCCAGAGAAGTCGGCATAAAATGAAATTCTGACTGGAATTCCTGGAGAGTCATGGTTTCGCTATTGTATACGGGAAATTCGCAGGACTCACTTGGCAATGAAGCTTTTAGTATCGAAAAGTGTAATTTTTTCCCCAACCAGGCATTAAGTTCATCTCGGTTCATGGCAGATATACCGGGTTCTCTGTGGGCTACAACAGTCCATGTGCCATAAAAATCGGCAGGCAGATTGCTTTTAATACAAGCGGACATCAGGATAGCAAATAAAAGCAGACGAGAATTTGCTAAAAGAAGGCGCTTGGTCATAGTGTACTATCGAGCAAATATCTAAAGATTCATTTTTCCGGGTAGCGTGCCACACAGTGCATGGCTATTGACTTTTCCATGAGATACCGGGCAGCGGGAATGCGCAACTGAACCGTCATAAAGGCGTTATTTGGGAACGCTATTTTTTCAGGTGATGCCTTGACAAAATACAGGCCATTTTTTGCATACGATACTTTCTCTTCCACGACCTGGATAACGCCGGATGCATCGATGCTAGCCTGGTGGGGTACCGGAAATGGATGGATTATTCCAGAGATTAATTTCATTCCTGCGGCGATTAATAAGTCCTCGGATTTTTCTGCCTCCGGAATAGACCCATCTGGCTAATTGATTGGGTACTTCATCATAAAGCCCTTTATTAAGCAATTTTAATAACGTGCTATTTTTTAATGCGCCTTTGCCGACATTGAAAGTGAATGAAACAAGCGCATCAAATTGGTTAAGCTGGAGATCAACTTGAACTTGATCGGTCACAAATTTTTCAACAGTTTGAACATCCTGGTCCAGTAGTTGTATTGCTTGTTCTTCAGTCAGGCCATCAGCATAGCGAACTGCTTTATCATGAATAAAAATTTTTCCCGAGCTGAGTTCGTCTCGCGTGAGTAAGTGACCAACGCCAATTGTGGGTAAGCCAGCAACATCTTTATACATTGTCAGTTTGATACCTTCCCATTGAGCAAGTAAATCCAGTCCCTGTTTGCTCATTTTCATAAGAAGTCTCCTGTTAATATGGTGACAATTTGATTTTTGTAAATTACAAAATTAATTTTCTTTGTTACCCTGATACGCATCAATCATCTAAGCTTACTTAAAAAAATGAAAATGACAACAAAAATATTAATCTGGATGGCTGCTGGATTGATGTTTGGCAGCGTGATTAACGCTTTTGCCAGTGACGTGGTGTTTATTCAAGATTATTTGATTAATGGCTTGTTTTATGTAGTGGGTGCATTATTCATCAATTTATTAAAAATGCTCGTTGTTCCACTGGTTACCTTTTCATTAATTTGTGGCGTTTGTGGCATTGGTGATCTTAAAAAGCTGGGTAGAATTGGTGTTAAAGCATTTTTTTTGTTTATGCTGACGACAGCGTCTGCTATCACACTAGCAATCTTTATTTCCGTAATCGTTGCACCGGGAAAAAACTTCGAGATGGCCGATATTGAACAAACCGGCTATGAAGTACCTCCAGCACCGCCGTTAACACAAGTTATTATAGATTTAGTGCCGAGTAATCCTGTTGCTGCCTTTGCTGAAGGCAATATGTTACAAATCATTTTCTTTACCATTTTATTTGCTGTTTGTATTTTGATGATTGGCGAACGGGGTAAAAGCATAGTCGATGCCGTGGAGAAATTGAACGAAGTAATGATGAAAGTGGTTAATGTTGTGATGGCGATTGCACCATATGGGGTTTTTGCATTAATGGCCAAAACTTTTTCCATGCAGGGCATTGGCCTTATTTTGCCGATGATCGGTTATTTTGGCGTGGTTGTGCTGGTGTTGTTTTTGCATGCGAGCGGCACACTGATGCTGTTATTAAAGCTGCTTGGTCAAGTGAGCCCACTCATGTTTTTAAAGAAAATGCGTACTGTGCAGATATTCGCTTTCAGTACTGCCAGTTCCAATGCGACTATTCCGGTTACGCTGAGAGCAACAGAAAAGCGACTGGGCGTGGATAATTCCACAGCATCATTTGTGGTTCCTTTTGGCGCAACTATTAATATGGACGGTACCGCTATCATGCAGGGCGTTGCGACGGTTTTTATCGCTAATGTTTATGCCGTGGAACTGGGTTTGGTTGGCTATTTAACAGTGATTGGTATGGCGGTATTGGCTTCAGTAGGAACCGCGGGTGTGCCAGGTGTCGGGCTTATCATGCTCGCCATGGTTTTTAGTCAAGTTGGATTGCCCGTTGAAGGAATTGCTTTGATCATGGGTGTCGACCGTTTGCTGGATATGCTTCGCACGGCAGTCAACGTGACGGGTGATGCGGCCATAACGACAATTGTTGCACGTGGCGAAGACAGTCTATCCATGCAAATTTTTAATGATCCCAGTGCGGGTGCTATCGAAGCGGTGCACTTGCCAACAAAAGAAATGCAAGAGAATTAGTAAATTGCAGTTATTGATGGCCACTGGATTGTTGTTCTGATGGGTCGGTAATAAAGCCAATTCTTATTAGACCTGCCTTTGCAGCGATACTCATAACGCGTGCCACATGCTCGTAATGCACGAGTTTATCGGCCTTAATATGCAATTCCGACTCCGGCGCCTGTGCAACGGCAGCTTTGAAGCGTTGAGACAGCGTGGGGAATGCGACTTGCTTGCCATTCCAGAAAAAGCTGCCATCTGCACGAATGGCTAATTCGATATGTTCAGCACGCGTAATGTTCGGTTCACTTGATGCTTTCGGCAGGTCAATTTTTACGGAGTGCGTGAGTAGTGGCGCGGTGATAATAAAGATGATCAAGAGGACCAGCATGACATCCACCAGTGGTACGACATTGATTTCCGCCATGGGCGACTGACGCCCGCCGTTGTTCATGCTACCAAATGCCATTATTGGGGCTCCTCGGTACTTGTAAAGGTTAACGGAGGTGAAACTGGATGCGGCGACGGTGCCTTGTTAGTGTGTGCTCCATTTTTGTCGCCAACCGTGGTAAGAATAAATAAGTCATGCGCAAACGCATCCAGACGCGACAGCCATATACGATTACGTCTTACAAAAGCGTTGTAAGCCAACACCGCAGGAATTGCGACAGCTAGACCCAATGCGGTCATGATCAGCGCTTCACCAACCGGGCCGGCTACTTTGTCGAGTGTTCCCTGTCCGGATAACCCAATTTGTATCAATGCATGGTAAATACCCCAAACGGTACCAAACAAGCCAATATAGGGTGAAGCTGAGCCGGCGGATGCAATTAACGTCAGGCCGTTTTCGACATGTGCGGATTCCTGATCAATACCATTGCGTAACGCGCGAGTCATGAATTCACTGGTTCCACCTGCAGCGGCCAGTTTTTGCGAATCATGCAATTTAGAGTCATCGGCGGTATCAATAGCTAGTTTTGCAAGTTGAGCAAAAGCGTTATTGGGTGTCGAACTGTTTAAATTTTCATTAACTTCTTTTAAAGATTCAACGCTCCAGAAGAATTTGAGAAATTCTTCCGCGCGTCGTTTTGCAATAAAATTTGAAATACTTTTGGTTATGATCAGGTACCAGCTCGCAATGGAAAGCGAGATGAGTAACACCAGAACACTGATGCCAACGCCATCAATCTGAGCGAGAAAGTAATCAAAACCGAGTCCTTTATCCATTCGTTTAATTTCCTTGGAGTACAAAGTTGAAAGGTTGCAATGCGATGGCCCGCGCCGGCTGGCCATCGCGAAGAGGCGGTTTGCACTTCCAGCTCTTTACCGCTGTCATTGCGGCATCGTCCAGACGTGCATAACCGCTGCTATTAATAACTTCCGCGTTGTCCACACGACCGTCTTCGTTAAGTTCTACCCTTAAGACCAGTTGACCTTCTTCACCCATTCGGCGTGAAATTGGCGGATAAGCCGGTGCGTTCAATTCCGGGCAGGAGACAGCGAGCTCAGATGTCAGGGTAACCGGACCCGTTTGCATTTGTGGTGGCCGGGTTGGGACTTCGGGCTCAGGTATCGTATCAATCTCGGGCTCAAGGTCTGGTTCTGGCTCTGGTTCTGGCGTAACGGTTTCTTCTTTGGGTAAAACCGGCGCTTTTGATGCCAGACGCGGCTGTTCTGGTTTTGGTTGTGGTTTTTTTATTGGTTGCAGCTTGGCTGGCGGCGGCTCTGGTTTTGTTTTTTGCGTTGCTTCCGGCATTGGTGCGGCGATAAAATCAACAAATAACGTAACCATCTCCTCCGGGGGTGGAATGAGTCGCTGCTGCCATAATCCATAAAATAGTGCACCATGTATGGCGAGAACAAACAATAAACCGGGTAAAGAGATAAATCTTTGCTTTGTTCCCAGGTGCTCAACTTTGTTCCGGTATAAAGAATGCATTACAAAACGATCAATGTACGACGCGCATGGGTCTGTTTGTTTGATTAAAAAAAGTTATTACGGCAGTTATTCCAATTGCGGTGCTTTCAGTTATAGTTGCAGAAATAGAAACAGTAACGGAACGGTGCGGATGCGGATAAAGCCAGCACAAGCGAAAAAGCATGGCTTCAGCATCTTGTCATATCTTCTGTCTTTCCTGTACCGGGCAAATCAGCGTAGCAGTTATTTCCCAAACCACTTTGTTCGGAAGGTGATAATAACGCAAACGATAATAATTATCAACAATACTGTTTGCTTGGCTGATTTATCGCGTATTTTGCCGTTTGGTGTAAAGATTTGATAATTAATCTCATCGCAGTTAAATTTGTCGAGATGAATGCCAAAACCGATTTTTTACAAAAATATTAGCTGAAACAGGGCATTTGCGGGCTCAATCAGGAAAAAAAGATAAACGATGGTCCATTCGCTTTAGGGTTTCTTCGCGCCCAAGTAACTCCAGTACTGCAGCGATAGAGGGTGTTTGTGCTTCCCCTGTTACCATAACCCGAAGTGGCATTGCCAGCTTTGGGAGCTTCATTTCATGTTCGCCGGCGGTCTTTTTTATTTCACTGTTTATGGCTTGATGATTCCAATCGATGACAGTGAATTTATCTTTCAGGCTGTTCAAAACTGGTTTTAATTCAAGACTAAAATGCTGTGCTTTGAGGCTGCTTGACGGCTCCAGTGGTCGAAAGAAATAGACGGCTGCATCGGCTAGTTCTTCAATGGTATCCACTCTTTCTTTAAGTAAATTTACTATCTTTAATAAATCCGGACCTTGTGAAGTATCGCAGTTGTCTCGGTCAAAAAAAGGGATGGCCAGTTCAGCCAAGCGTTTTGAGTCAGTTTTTTTAAGATATTGCTGATTCAGCCACCGTAATTTTTGCGGGTCGAACTTTGCCGGTGCATGATTGATGGATGTTAAATCAAACCACGCGATTAATTGATCTCGATCAAAAATTTCTTCGTCGCCATGAGACCAGCCGAGCCTTGCCAAATAGTTGACAAGCCCTTCCGGCAAGTAGCCATCTTCACGATACTGCGTTATTGAAACAGCCCCATGACGTTTTGATAACCGCTCGCCATCTGCACCAAGTATCATTGGCACGTGGGCATATTGCGGTAATGGTGCACCCAGTGCCTTAAGAATATTAATCTGGCGTGGTGTATTGTTGATGTGATCATCGCCACGGATAACATGGCTAATATTCATATCCAGGTCGTCCAAAATTACGCCAAAATTGTAGGTTGGGATACCATCGCTACGTAATAGCACCAGATCATCCAATTCATGATTGGCCATCGTGATTTTACCCTTGACCAGATCATTAAATGTTACATAACCCTCCTGAGGATTCTTAAAACGGATAACCGGTTTGACGCCAGCGGGAGGCGTTTGTTTTGAATCACGCCAACGACCATCATATCTGGGCTTTAAGCCTGCCGCACGTTGTTGTTCGCGCATGGCATCGAGCTCTTCTTTGCTGGCATAGCAGTAATATGCTCGATTTTCTCGCAACAATTGCTCGGCTGCTTCGCGATAGCGGTCAAGACGCTCCATTTGATAATATGGGCCTTCATCATAATCGAGTCCCAGCCATTCCATTCCTTCTAAAATTGCCTCGGTTGACTGTTTTGTGGAACGTTCACGATCAGTGTCTTCGATTCTAAGGACAAATTGTCCACCATGTTTGCGTGCGTAGGCCCAGGAAAATAACGCAGTGCGGGCGCCGCCAATGTGTAAATAACCGGTTGGGCTGGGCGCAAATCGTGTACGTATCATATTTGAAAGGATATAATTTGCTGCAGATTCATTAATTCATCAATTTTACGCGATTCTTACAAGCAAGTGTTTTATCTTGGCGCAACTTTTTATCAGGTATTTTAGTAATAGCGAAAAACTGCTGTATAATCAGCATGATATAAATAACAGAACATGGTTGTGTTAAGTGGTTAATCTGGTACATGAATTAGTTTTCAGGTCTGCCGAGCAAAAAGATGGGGGCGATGCGTTGGTCTATCAGAACCAGCGGATAGATTATCCCGGTTTGGCCAGTGAAATAGAGATAATCGCGCGCGCTTTGTTAACGTTAGGGTTGGGCCGCGGTGAGCGCTCAGCTGTCTATTTGGAAAAGCAGCTAGAAACTGTAATCGCGTTGTTCGGTGTCAGTGCTGCGGGTGGCATTTCTGTTCCAATCAACCCATTGCTCAAATCAGAACAGGTAGCGCATATTTTATGTGATTGTAATGCAAGGATACTCGTGACTTCATCTCATCGCTTGCAGTTACTCGTTCCTGTTTTACCGCAGTGTCATGATCTACATACGGTGATAGTAGTCGGCGGTCATACTGAAGAACTGCCGGTTATATCTGGCTTGATTATTGTTTTTTGGGAAGAATTAAGTAATACAACTGGTTCTGTTAAATCGCATCCTATAATCGACACGGATATCGGTGCAATTCTTTATACTTCCGGGAGTGTCGGCAAACCAAAGGGTGTAGTGCTTTCGCACCGCAATCTTGTTGCTGGGGCAAAAAGTGTTTGTCAGTATCTAGAAAATAACTCGAAAGATCGAATACTGTCAGTGTTACCGCTAAGTTTCGATTATGGATTTAGTCAGCTGACGACGGCCTTTTTTGTAGGAGCAACCAGTGTTTTGATCAATTATCTGTTGCCCCGCGACATTATTAGTGCCATCGAGAAAGAAAGCATTACTGGTCTTGCTGCAGTACCTCATTTGTGGATCCAACTCGAACTGTGTGACTGGAGCAGGGCTATATCGCTCCGTTACATCACAAGTTCAGGCGGTGTCATGCCCCGGACGACCCTTGATCGACTGCGCAGATCACTTCCCAAAACAAAGGTTTTTCTTATGTATGGTATGACTGAAGCATTTCGTTCAACCTTTTTACCACCCGAAGATATTGATGAACGTCCGGACTCTATCGGTAAGGCAATCCCCAATACCGAAGTGTTTGTATTGCGAGAAGATGGAACGCAATGCGCGCCGGGTGAACCGGGTGAGCTTGTTCATCGCGGGTCTTTGGTTGCGCTGGGTTACTGGAATGATCCGCAACAAACTGCGGCCTGCTTTAAGCCTTTGCCTATACGCCACTCA
This sequence comes from Nitrosomonas sp., assembly GCA_021604405.1. Taxonomy (GTDB): domain Bacteria; phylum Pseudomonadota; class Gammaproteobacteria; order Burkholderiales; family Nitrosomonadaceae; genus Nitrosomonas. The sequence continues at coordinate 67,564 of BQJA01000005.1, forward strand.
GGGTTGACGATTCCCGAGTTGGCGGTCTGGTCCGGCGACACAGTACGAATGGATGAAGCGGGTTATCTTTATTTCATAGGTCGGCGCGATGAAATGATTAAAACCGCCGGTTACCGTATTAGCCCCACTGAAGTGGAAGAAATCATCTATGCGACTGAATGTGTTGGTGAAGCAGCTGCCGTTGGCGTTCCTCACCCCATAAAGGGTCAGGCGATTGTAGTGGTTGTAACGCCCCGCGACGGTGTTAAGCTGGATGCCGATACATTACTTACAGCCTGTAAGCACCATTTGCCAAATTATATGCTACCCGGCGTTATTGATATTCGTAATGAAAATTTACCACGCAATGCGAATGGTAAGATTGACCGTAAAATACTGGCACGTGAGCTCCAGCGCACCTTTTTGGAAGCCCATCAGTGAGCAACATGAGTCCTAAACATGTTGCATTGACACAATTTTCAGTTCGCAACGATTGCCTGCAGATCGGAAATTTATCGCTGACTCGATTAGCGCAGCGCGTGGGCACAACACCCTTTTACGCCTATGACCGGAAAATAATTACTGAGCGGATTAGAATGCTACGCCGGCACTTGCCGAATGACATCCATCTTCACTATGCGATGAAGGCAAATCCCATGGTTGCAGTCGTGCAACATCTGGCAAAACTGGTGGATGGCATCGATGTTGCGTCAGTGGGTGAGATGGGGGTGGCACTTGATACGGCGATGCCGCCAGAAAAAATCAGCTTTGCAGGGCCCGCAAAAACTAAGGATGAACTTTCCTGCGCAATTGCTGCTGGTATTGTCCTGAATATGGAATCCGAGCAGGAAATGGAATATATTGCCCGTCTGGGTGAAAGTCTTTCGATCCGTCCCAAAGTAGCAATTCGTGTTAATCCTGATTTTGAATTAAAGTCTGCTGGCATGAAAATGGGCGGCGGTTCACAGCAATTTGGCATAGATGCAGAGTGTGTGCCAGTGATACTTGCGCGCGTTGACGCGCTAAAGCTGGATTTTGAAGGTTTTCATATTTTTAGTGGATCGCAGAATTTATCGGCGGCTGCTATTCAGGAAGCGCATAATAAAGCACTGTTGTTAGGTATACGTTTAGCAGACTATGCGCCACAGCCGGTTCGTCGATTAAATATTGGTGGGGGTTTCGGCATTCCGTATTTTCCAGGAGAACAGGCGTTGGATTTGGCATCGATTGGAAAAAATTTGCATCGATTGCTGCCAGCTGTGAAACAACAACTTCCTGAATCGCGGATAGTGATTGAACTGGGGCGTTACATTGTCGCCGAAGCAGGTATTTACGTATGCCGTGTCATGGAACGGAAAATTTCCAGGGGGCGGGTTTTTCTGATTACCAATGGCGGCTTACATCATCACCTTGCTGCTTCTGGAAACTTTGGCCAAATAATCCGCAAAAATTTTCCTGTTGCAGTTGGTAATAAAATACAAGGTTTTGAAAGAGAGGTGGTTTCAGTTGTTGGGCCACTTTGCACACCCCTTGATTTGTTGGCTGACCGTATGGAAATGGCTAAAGCCGAGGTGGGTGATTTGATTGTTGTTTTTCAGTCCGGTGCTTATGGCCTCTCAGCCAGTCCGACAGCGTTCCTCAGTCACCCTGTGCCGAAAGAAGTGTTGGTATAAACAATGCGAGGAAACACTTGGCCTGGCATTTATTTTTTTGGTTGCGCTGGTGTATTGAAATAGGCCTGTTGCAGATAGCCAAAGGATTGGCACAATGTGTCGAACATATCGACTCGTTTTGAATTAGTCTAAGCTTTTTTTTCTTGACTTTTGCCATGTTCAACGCCCGGTTTGCGTTGTTATGGATTAACAATTCAGTATAACTCTCGCGAACAAAAGTCTTGAGTAGGGAGATCATGATCCTCGAATCATGGAAGAGATTTTTCTTACAACAAGCTGAGATTTTATCCTCGATCTTGCAATGCCGAATATCCTCATTAGACGGCATTTTTATAGCTAGCTACGCAAATATCATTGAGTTGTCCTGATAACTCTGTCCTGAAATGATTTCTTTATGATTTTTCAAGTGGATGGTAGGAGAAATTAGACTTGCTCAGCCAAAAAATGAATAGCGCACCGCTAAAAATAAGCATAATTATTTTGAATCGCTAATAGGATGGCGAAAACGTTTTAATTTGATGGATTAAACTAATAAAACCCTGCTTACAATAAATCTAGTTTTGATTCAGGCTGGCATACCACTAAATTTTACTGATTTCATTGTTCTTTAGTTTCCTGATTTGTATATTCAGATACTGAAGTTTTGCTCTTTTTTTTTGTGGTATATTAGACAGGTACTTTTTCCTTGTATCACTGCATCCTTTTGATAATATTGTATTTTATATATTTGCAAGGTTTAGTGTAGTTAAAATCCTGTTGTTTGAGATTTTTCTGTAAAAGGAGCTGGTCTGCCTAGTTAGAATCAATCTTGGCTTATAAGCTTATAGTTTGCTACGTGTCTTAGAGTAATCTTGAAATGGTGAGTTTCAATGAGTGAAATATACGTTGCTTTTCATGAGTATTTTGAAATTGTCGAAGTTGATTCCGTAGCGTTGCTGGAAGAAGTGTACCGGTTGCGTTATCGAGTTTACTGTGTAGAAAATAAATTTGAAGATTATAGAAGCTATCCTAATGAGATGGAGAAAGACGAATATGATCATCATTCGGCACATATTCTGCTGAAGCATCGTCCTTCCGGCCGTTATATAGGTACTGCCCGCATGGTTCTTCAAGATAGATTAGACCCATATAAGGCATTTCCGGTAGAGAAATATCTGCAAATTGACTCCGATAAAATGGAAATAAATAAACTGCCGCGTCAAAATCTAGCAGAAATTTCTCGTTTTGCCGTATTGCAGCAGTTCTCAAGACGTAGACTTGATAATAATAAACCGGACAAGTTGAATGTTAAAGATAAAAGTGTGGTGGATCGGCGACGTTTCCCAAACGTTTTTCTTGCGCTTGCGGTTGGTGTTTTTCAAATGAGTGCGGCGCGTGATGTTGAATACTGGGTATCGGCCATGAATCCTGTTCTAAATCGATTGTTGGGCTATTACGGCTTAGGCCTGCATCCCGTTGGTCCGTTAGTAGATTATCATGGCATGCGCCGACCCTATTACGCCAAAATAAGTAATATTCTGCATAAACTGCACCATGATCGTCATGATGTTTGGGAGTTGGTGACTGATTGTGGCAAAGTTTTTCCTTATACCTCAGCATACACTAAATCTGTGCATGTATACGGTAAACGATTAAATAGGCCAAATTTGGCAAGTGGATGATTGCGCTGATAGCGTCTGCTGCTACCTATTTGTTAAAGCTGGTTTTCATTTGTTTTAAAAATGCAAGCTGCGGTAAATTATCTGGATTTTTGCAAAATAAGACGAATTTAAAGCAATAATGATAAAAGCAATCATTCGCTATCTCCTGCAACTTATTTATTTTGTTTATATTTTAGGAGCCGCACCGAGCGCTTTGGCAGACCAGGAGTATAATGTAATCGTCCATCCTGATGTCGTCGAAAAAAACCTTTCTGTAAATACGTTGCGCGCTATTTTCGGCATGCGTATGCAAACCTGGCCCGATGGGACAAAAATCCGAGTCTTTGTATTACCTGACGAAGCACCGTTACATCAAAAATTCTCTAAAGGAATGCTAAGAGTATTCCCTTATCAGTTACGCGCAGCCTGGGACAGGCTGGTATTTTCTGGAATTGGTCATGCGCCTATTAGTGTAGCATCTCCCGAAGAAATGCAAGAAAAAGTTTCCAGCACGCCAGGCGCAATCGGTTATTTATGGAAAAATAATATTCACAGGGGCGTTGACGTGTTGCAGGTTCAAAGATAATGAAAAATTATTGTTATTTGCAAATAATCAAAAGATTTCTGGTGCTGATGACGCTGTGGAGTTTTTCTGTTCAAGCGCAGTATCCGGTGGATGCACCAAAAAGCCAAGCGACTTTAGGTTCTACAACAGAATGGTTTCGCTCTATGCAATCGTCTGGTGATTTGCAAATTCACGGATTTGCCAGTCAAGCGTTTATCAAAACGACGGATAATGATGTCTTTGGGAATAGTTCCGGCGATGGCAATTTTGGTTTTACCGAAATAGGATTGAACGCGTTAATGCGTCCCCTGCCAAGGCTGCAATTATCGGCACAAGGGCTTTCGCGCCGTGCAGGTGAGGGCACTTCAGCTACGCCCAGGCTCGATTTTGCATTTGCTGATTACCGATTATTTTCTCAAGAAACCAAACAATTCGGGATTCGTGTAGGGCGGCTGAAAAATCCATTCGGTTTTTATAACGATACACGTGATGTTGCGTTTACACGACCCAGTATTTTATTACCACAATCAATCTATTTTGATCGAACACGAAATTTGGCACTTTCTTCAGATCAGGTGCAGTTTTATGGAGAAACTTCTCATTTGAAATATGGAACTTTCTCCACGCAGTTTGGAATAAACAGACCAATCGTTGACGATAAGGACACTGCGTTGAGTTTTGTCAGAAACCGGCCGGGTAGTTTATCGCCGAAACCGACATTTATTGGTCGTGGAATTTATGAGAGCAGTAACAATCGATTCCGCATGGCACTGAGCGGGATCTGGCTGAATATGGCTTATGATCCAGCCCCTGGTGAAAATTTAGGTTCCGGTTCGATTCAATTTACGCCTCTCTACTTATCTGCGCAATATAATACTGAGCGTTGGAGCCTGACTTCTGAATATGCGCTACGCCACATTGAGTATAGAAACTTCAATAATCAAATGTTGGATAGCCTTCATTTTACTGGTGAGAGCTTTTATTTTCAGGGTGTTTATCGTTTTAATCCGAAATTGGAAGTGCTTTTGCGTTATGATGTACTATTTTCGGATAGAAAAGATCGTGATGGTAAAGAGTGGGCTGCGAAAACCGGGGCTCCAGCACATAGCCGCTTTGCCAGAGACATTACCGCGGGTATGACCTGGAATGTTACACCCGCATTCATGTTGCGAGCCGAGTATCACCGGGTTAATGGTACTGGATGGCTATCACCGCTGGATAACCCAGTTTCTGCATCAACAAGCCAGCATTGGAATCTTTTTGCAGTTCAGGCATCCTACCGCTTTTAAATAAACAATATCGATGGCGCAAGATTCCGTGAAAAACACGGCCCTAATTAATTTCTCAGAATACGGTGAGAAACGTTCATTTTTTAGCCTTAAGTGGAAAATATCTCTCCTGAGTAGTTTGATTTTAATTGCAGTGGTCATGCTGTTTTGCATGGTTAGTTACTATGGTTTAATGATTAATTTTGAGAATCAACGAGAGGTAGAGTTTCAGCGTTACGAGCGTGATGTTGATGCTTTAATTAAAAACACTTCGCGTGATTTACGCCAGATGGCTGAAATGATTCCTTTTTTGGATGGCATGAATGATGCCTTGCGTAGCGGTGACGAAAGAGAAATAAACCAGATGTTTGACCGGCATTGGGCTTTATTACAGTTTCATAAAGGTATTGAGCTGGTGCGTTTTTATAACCAGTCAAACCAGACAATTGCGAGTTGGAATGTGCTGATGGTCGACAAGACAGTGACCGATAGCATGCATAGCTGGGTGCAGAGCGTGAACATACGGGAGCAGCCCATCAGCCCAATATTATGCCGTAAAAATTGTATGCAGTTTATCGTGGCACCACTGCTGGTTGGGGGTGAAAATGCCGGGGTCGTTGTTATCGGAGTGTCTCTGGCCGATATGCTACTGGGATTCAATCTTGTAACAAACACCGATGTCGGCCTGTTTGTCAAGGAACAAGGTGTGGCGGCAGCGTCCGATGGGGTCTTAATCTCAGATTGGGGTGTGCATATCACCGCACTCACCAATAAAAAAAAGAATCTGGAAGTTCTCGATAAGACGGTACAAATGTATCCAGAGCTTTCTCGTCTGAATAATGGGGTTCAAATTGCCTTGAATGACCGATTTCAGCAGATTAAATTGTTTCCATTGTCCGGCACAGCTTATCCAGACGAGGCAAATTTCATTGTCATTTCCGACGTAACCCGGGCGGTCAATAATATCCGCGACTCAATATGGAATATTGCCTTGATCGGCCTGGCGGGTCTTCTGATTTCTGAAATACTCTTTTTTGTGCTTTTCACAAGACTATTGTCACGTTTAACTGATGTTTCCTTTTCATTGCCACTTCTCGCTAACGGAGACTTTAAGAAGTTTCGTTCCTTGCTTTTTTCGGCTAATAAGAAGCAACGGTTTAAGGATGAAGTCGAAATTCTTTATGAAGCGGCCGCCGCCTTGTCATATCAACTGGAAAGGCTTGAAGATAAAGTGGCCTATCGAACCAAAATGTTGGTCAAGCAAAGAGATGAGCTTAGTAAGGAAAGGGATTTTATTGCGCATTTGCTAGATACGGCGCAAGTAATCGTGTTGACGCAGAATGCGAGTGGCAAAATTATCACATTGAATGCATTTGGAGAAATGCTCACACGGTATACCGAGAAAGAATTACAGGGCGTCTCTTTTCTCAATATGCTTGCTGCAGAAAATGAGTTTAATGAATTATCAGTTTGTTTAGAAGAAATTCATCTTGGACAAAGAGAGCAATTCCGTCATGAAGCAGTAACCAACTGTAAAGATGGTTCCACGCGTCACGTTGCCTGGCTTCATTCTCATCTGGATTGGCGCTCTGAAGATGATCCGGCGGTATTATCCGTTGGCCTTGATATTACTGAATACAAAAGAGTAGAAGGCCACCTGGCCTGGCTGGCAGATCATGATCCCCTAACAAATTTGTATAATAGGCGCCGCTTTGGCGAAGAATTGGAACAGGTGCTAAGTTGGGCGGATAGATATGACCATCCCGGTGCTTTATTATTCTTTGATCTTGATCGATTTAAATATATTAATGATACGAGTGGTCATCAGGCTGGAGATGAGTTGCTTAGAAAAGTTTCGGATATGTTGTCCCGTACCATTCGAACTGGGGATATAACGGGTCGGCTGGGTGGTGATGAATTTGCAGTAATTCTTCCTGAAATAAAAGCGAATGATGCAATAGAAGTTGCCAAGAAGCTGCTCTTTCATTTAAACGACGCAAAGCTGGTAACAAATAACCGAACACATAAAATTTCAGCCAGTATTGGGATCGCACTGTTCCCTGAGCATGGTAATAATGTTCATGACTTGCTGGCGGCTGCAGATCTCGCCATGTACCAGGCCAAAGAGACGGGCCGCGGTGCATGGCATCTGTTTTCCAGTGACGATTATGTACGTGAGCATATGCACACGCTGATGTATTGGAAAGAAAAAATTGAGCATGCGCATTTACATGAAAATTTTTTACTTTATCTGCAGCCTATTATGAATGTAAAAAAAGAACAAGTAGAGTATTACGAAGTGTTGCTGCGTATGTGTGACGAAGATGGCACGCTGCATTCACCCGGTAAATTTATTCCTGCGGCAGAGCAAACCGGCCTTATTCATGTCATTGACCATATGGTGCTGCGTAAGGCGATTGCATTGATCTCAGAGCTTGATCAGTGGGGCTTCTCAGTCATATTTTCAATCAATTTATCTGCGCATGCATTTAATGATCCTGAATTATTACCAACGCTAAAGCATGAGCTTTCTAGTTTTGAAGTTGACCCATCGTCACTGATTTTTGAAATAACTGAGACGGCGGCTTTGGAGAATTTGCCGGGTGCGCGAAACCTGATGAAAGAAATTAAAGAGCTGGGATGTGGATTTGTTCTGGATGATTTTGGCGTGGGTTTTTCCTCTTTTTACTATTTACGGGAGCTTCCCGTTGATGCCGTTAAGCTGGATGGATCATTTATTAGAAACCTGGTGCAGAGTTCAGATGACCAGATTCTGGTTAAAGCGTTGTGCAGTGTGGCCAGAGGATTTGGCAAGAAAATAACGGCTGAATTCGTGGAGAATGATAAAATATTTTCTCTGGTTAAAAAAATGGATATCGACTTTGCGCAGGGATATTTCGTCGGGAGACCAGCGCCACATAGTGATTACTTTCAGCAAAGAAACATAGAAAGCAGTTGATTTTTAAAATGTAAAGGAAGTATTTTGCTCTGGTAAATCCACATTCCAGTGAAGCTGGTTTTTGATTAACTCAGCCAGCGATGCAGCATTGCTTGGTTCTCCGTGCACTACAAACGTTTTTTTCGGGGCTGTATGGAAATGTTCAAGCCAGCCCATTAAACCGGCTTGGTCTGCATGAGCAGATAGCCCGCCGATGGTATAAATGTCGGCACGGACCGAAATGTCCTGACCATAAATTCTGACACGCTTAACGCCATCGACTAGACGCCGTCCCAATGTTCCTGCAGCCTGAAAGCCGGTTATGAGAATGCTGCATTCGGGCCTGTTCAAATTGTATTTCAAGTGATGTTTGATTCGGCCGGCATCACACATACCGCTGGCGGAAATGATGATTGCACCCTGTTGAACGTTATTAAGCTGTATGGATTCTTCGACATCCTGGATAAAATTTATACGTAATTTAGCACCATTCTTATTTAACCATTGCATGAGGTCATTTGCCTCTTTATCGAGCAGCGCCATATGCTTCAATGTAATATCCGTCGCAGCCAGCGCCATGGGTGAATCCACGTAAATATTGGTAGCATTGATTCTGCCTTGGCGATAGAGATCGGCCAGCAAAATAAGTAGATCCTGTGTTCGGCCAACGGTAAAGGCAGGTATGATGACATTGCCGCCTTTTTGTTCAATTGTGTTATTAATAGCATATACCAGTTCGTCTAATGTGTCCGGTATATCTCGATGAAACGGTGTCCGGTCTCCGTTATAGGTACGCCAACAACATGGGCCGTAGTTCAGTATCATAGAGCGTCTGAGAAGCTGGTTTGAGAAAACAGTGCTTGAAGAACCTTAACACCTGGCGACTTACTTTTGAGGTGTAACGG
>BQJA01000006.1 GCA_021604405.1 Nitrosomonas sp.
GGAATAAAACCAACCGTACCACTCTTTAATGATTCGTCTTAATGGCTAACCGGGACAGAGTATGTTCGAAGAATGTTTTCCAGGGGAAAGTAGCCAATTTTAAAAACTGACTTGAGTCAGATGGTTTTGCTTTGCCTCAAACTATAGATTTCGCAAAAAATTCATAAATTTGATTTTGCAGAAAATGTGGGTCTAATTAGCGGGAGGTGCTGTGGTTTATTCAGTGTTGGGTTGTGGTGACCCATCTCTGCCATGCGCCGCTCGATGTTCTCTCGCCCGAGAAGGAACAATAGGTGATCGGTTGCTGTATTATCGCTCCGCTGGATCATCTGTTCAGCGACGTAGCGAATTGTGTAAGTCGAACCATCAGGGGCAAAAAGCAATGGACCATGTGGGATAGACTTATGCTGTTGCTGAATCTCTAGTGGATCTTCCCACTCGAATCGGGTGGGAGAAAGGTCAGAAGATGTCGCATCATCAGTGTGTTGAGCGATTTGCTGTGCGAGTTCACCAAGTATGTAAAGTTTGAAACCCGAACCGATAGCAAGCGTTAGTTCAGGGGCGAGGCCGTGGATCTCTTCACAGGCGCCATTATTAATTTCGGCGGCCAGGAAGGATGCGTTGTCGACCAATGCGGTGGCTTCACGATCAAATTCTTCCCACGTCGCCAGCTTATCATTCTGGGAGAGTGCTGTGAACGGAACTGCCGCGCAGCTTATCCCAACAATGAGCGCAATTAAACCGATTGGCCTCTGAAATAAAAAAAAGCCGGTAGAAACTTTGATGGCTGCCTTGAAATATGTGTAAAACAGTTTTACCTGGATTAGCTTGTTCATGTCGTTCCTCCGTAGTTATACATCTCATACTCAGCAAAGCCTGTTATCGAAAAATTTTCTTAAACGCGAAGAAGGTATCACTTGAAAGGCTCATATGAAATGTAACATGAAAAGCATGCCCTATCTCAACAAACACAGTTAATTGCGTATTCCACTGAAAGTTGCCACCCTGGCGTCGCGACGCAGATGTTTTTAAGTTCTATCTGTTTGCTTATAAATGAATCAAGTTTGTTTATTAATTATAAAAATGAAATATTCGTTCTTATGTCCCGCCCATTAAGAATCGAATATCCAAATGCCTGGTATCATGTGATGAACCAGGGCGTAGATTATCGTAATATTTTCTGTAATGATAATCACCGCATGCTTTTTCTGGACTTGTTGTCACAGATAAGCAAAATGTTTCGTGTGGATATTCACGGGTTTTGTTTAATGGACAACCATTATCACTTATTAATCCACACCCCTGCGGGTAACCTGCAACGCGCGATGCGGCATTTAAACGGCGTCTACACGCAGCGCTATAACCGTCTGGAAAATATCGATGATGCTTTTATTTCGTGGGCGCTAAAAGCAATACTCATTGAACGAGATTGCAAAACAGTTTGGCTTTAATCACTATATGGCAGCGTATCGGGTTCAATCGCTAAATTTTTTGGCAGATTAAGCGAAGAGACATTTAGCAAAATGAATAAGCAAAGCAGATAATATAATTAGTGTACAGACTTGTACGCCTATTTTGACTCCTGTTGACGTTGTCTATCTTCGCCTCTATGTCAAATAACAACCCTGGCGAGATTGGCAGCGGAACCACCGATGCTTTGCCCGTGTTCACGCTTGCCTTTCGAACGTGACGCAAGATGCAACCATCTGCTCATCCTGGAAAGAAGACTGTAGATAGCAAAGTTCGAAATGATCTTCGTCGATTAGTCGACCGGTGGAGTGCCCGTCATTATCTACCGTGTAAAAGCTATTCCCGTCGCTAGACATGACGCCAAGCTTGCGCTCGGTGTGATTGGCCGATGTAACGGTGCCGATATAGCGCCCGTCATCTTCTTCGATCCACTCGATTGTCAGCTCGACTTCGCGAAAATGTGCTTCACTGGTAACCGAATCGGAAAAGTGTCCACCGACGCCGGCAATAACCGTTCTCGTCGTTCCTTTCCAAACGCCGAGCAAATCTGGCCATTCATGAGCGGATGCCGGTAAAGCGAGAAGTGTGCTGATCAAAAGAACAATAACGCGCATTTTCTTTTCTCCTCAGTCTATTCGTTGCCATGGATTCTAGCAAAAATATAGGAAAATAAACAACCTTTTCCAGAGTGAATTTATTCTATTCATATTCTGCATATTCTGCATATTCTGCATGACTTCATGTTATTTTTGTTCGATTTCTTGAAATCGAATACCATGCATATATTCATGGTCAGTTTTCAATTTGACGACAATTAACCTGTCCGGCCGGTAATTATCTTGCTGTTGAGCGTAAGCCATAATAAGTTCTTTCCTGTTCAACAGGAGGAAGGACCTGTCTGGAAAACATATCACTCAACAACAGGAAGCTATGTGAACACTCCACCGGCTAAAAGCCGGTGGCTTCAAATTACGGCTCAAAGCCGGATTAATCGGCCATTTGGCCGATCTGCAATAAAGTTTTGCGGTCCTTCCTACTTCCTCAGCTCAGGAAAAATTAAATCCAATGTTCCTAAATTCAACATCAATTCATTATCTGCCGCCTAAAGGCGTGGGATTTATAAATCCCCTATCGGATACTTTAAAAACGCAAAAGCAGACCAAGCCAATTCATTAATAATAACAATGATACATTCGCTGTTATGTTCCACCTATTAAGAATCGAACATCCTGGCTGGCCTGCCATTAAACGAGATTGCAAAACAGGTTGGTTTCATTCACTATGACAGCGTATCAGGTTCAATCGCTAAATTTGATCAGCAGATATCAGCGAAGATCCACATTCAGCAAAACTAATGCGTAAAGCAGATGTTGTAATGAGTAAATGGACTTGAGCCTTTTGGCCCTTTTTCCTTTGGAATCTGGTGATCTGTGGGGTAACCAATCTAGAGACTGGCAATTTCTATCGGCTGATATTCACTAATTGAGACTGTAGTATGGTTCTGACCAACCAACGTATTCGCCCAGACGGTATAAAATATTGGGTAAACGATAAACCGCCAATAACTTTGGCACTGATGTTGGCGATTCAGCAGATCGCCTTTCTTGGTGCCATTATGACGCTACCTGTTGTACTTGGTCGGGCTGCCGGATTGGATGCCGCAGGTGAGGCCAGTCTGGTACAGCTCACAATGATCACTGCTGGCATTGGTGTAGTCCTGCAGGCCTGGAATCGCTATGGCATTGGTATTGGTCTGTTTGCGCCCATGCATACCTCCTCCGCAGTCTTTCCTGCCGCACTCGCTGCTGTTCAGGTAGGCGGCCTGGGCCTGGCTTTTGGCATGATGACAGTCGTCGGTGCGGTACAGATGGGTATCAGCCGTATCTTTCCGCGTATCCGCGCCTACTTTCCGGTAGAGATTGCGGGTCTGACCGTATTTATGCTGGGTTCTGGATTAGGCTTGGTCGGCCTCAAAAATTTTCTTGGTATCGACACTGCCTTTCAAGGTAATAATGATTTATTCATCGTTGGCTTTACTACGCTGGCAATCATTGTCGGCCTGAACGTTTGGTCAAAGGGACACTTTCATGCTTTTTCGGTATTTATCGGCCTTATCTGTGGCCAGGTGCTGGCATATTTCTTAGATCTGGTGCCACATGACCCTATCGATCTGATCGAACACACCGGCTTCTTTGCTGTGCCGTCCATCGGACAATTTGGCTGGGACTTCGACTGGCGCCTGATTCCTGAGTTTGCGATTGTGGGCATCGCCTTATCTTTCAATTCATTTGGCGTACTCACGATCGCTCAACGCGCCAACTATGCTGACTGGAAAAGTCCCGACGTGGAAGGCACCAGTCGCGGCATCATGGCCGAAGGCGTTACTAACTTTTTAGGTTCTTTCATTAACAGTGTGACGCAGACGGGTAGCGGTGGCGCTGTGGGACTGTCGCAGGCTTCAGGCATTACCAGTCGCTATGTTGCCTTTGTTCTTGGTGTGCTGTTTATTGTGTTGGCCTTCTTCCCGCCAATTGCAATGATTTGGAGCGCGCTCTCGCCTGCGGTTATTGGTGCAGTGCTGATGTTTGTTGGGTCATTCATCGCCATTGGCGGTCTGAAAATTCTCACCTCGCGCCTACTGGATAACCGCAAAACCATTACCTTAGGTTTGGCAGTCATTGCAGGTATTGGTTGCGATACTCTGTTCGTGCAGGTCGATTCGATTCCCAGTTTTTTAGATGCTGCCATGGCGACCTCATTATCCGTTACGGTAACGGTTGCGGTGCTGCTTAATGCCTTGATGCGCCTGGGCAGCAAAAAAAGGCTTTCACACCGCCTTGAGCTTAAAGAAAACTGGCCAGAAGAACTCAATCGCCTGATTTGGCATCTGGGCCACAGCTGGGGAGCTCGTCCCGAAGTTGTTGCACATTTGGAACATGCCACCAACGAGTTGATCGACACACTCAACGGTCACAGCCTGATCGAAGGTGAACAACATGTCGATATCGCAGTGCGCTTTGATGAATACCAATGTGAGCTAAAGCTCAGCTATCAAGGCCAAGGTTTTAATTTGCCCAACATTCGGCCATCACCAGAGTCTTTGATTGAAAACCCACAAGCAGTTCGCGACATGGCAGGCTATCTGATTAGGTGCCTGGCTGACCGGGTAAAACTTGATGTTGATGTTGACGCCGTCAACATCACCCTGGTGTTCAACGAATAAATGGTATGATGAGACACCTAATTTTTGCAGAATAGGTGAAGTTGTTTATTATTAATAAAAACATGAAATATTCGCTTTTATGACTACGCAGATGCAAAGACCGAGGTTGTTGAAATCATCACTGTGAAAGGCATCCGCGTTTTCGATGAGGATGGCGGGTGAGTGGCCTCATTGGAGCCGCGGCTAACAAGTCGCTGCGTCTGAGGTTATGTTTCGCCAAAGGATATCGATTAAATCACCGTTTCTCAGGTTAGTATCGGCCGTAACTTGACGAGTGATGTGAATTTGAAATTACCCAATAATTCGATCAGCAAGGCCGTTATTAATCTCATCAGAAAAGTTAACCGATAATTCGGCGATCTCGGCGAAAATTGTTTTAACTGAACAAATGAATGGGGTGCCTAGGAGGACTGCTGCGATGAATGAAAATGAGAAAATTAACTATGTCGAGTTTCCAGCCGCAGATTTAGCAGCTACGAAATACTTTTTTGAAACTGTTTTCGACTGGAAGTTTGTGGATTACGGATCAGATTACACAGCATTCTCAGATCAAGGTCTTGATGGAGGTTTTTATAAATCCGATCTCTGTTCATCTCAGAATAACGGCAGTGCATTGATTGTTTTCTATAGTAGCCATCTTGAAGAAACGCAAGCGAATATTGAGCGGGCTGGGGGCCACATAAACAAGGCTATATTTTCGTTCCCAGGAGGCAGGCGTTTTCACTTTATAGAGCCGAGTGGAAACGAATTTGCCGCTTGGAGCGACACAGGTGCGTAAAAGCGCATCAACTGGAGAAGTCATTTTGGAAATCAACGTCGCGGCATCTATAGCTGCTCCCTTGGACAAAGTATGGGCAGCCTGGTTGCAGCCGGATCAAATCACCAAGTGGAATTTTTACCTCCCGTGCATGGCATTGTCCTTACGCAGAAATCGATTTGCCGTCGGTGAAGGGTTCAATTATAAATGGAAGCCATAGACGGTTCTATGGGGTTCGATTTTGCAGGTACATTTACACGTTTTGAACCAAATAAGGTTATCGAGTACAAGCTGGAAGATGATCGCGTGGTATCTGTCAAATTTAGTAAAGCAGCGGAAAAAACAATCGTGGTTGAAAAAATTGATGTTGAGAATCGGCTGAAGATTTCATGAGGTTGCTATGTTTTCGACATACGCAGAGATAGCTTCGAATGTAACTTGGGAAATCCTGTCAATCAAGCCAAACACGGCGTATCCTTGGCTGAACTGTAACCGTCCGTGCGACTTTAAAAACGGGTCTATACGCGTGGCTATAACCATCTGAAAACAACCGATGGTATTTAATTCATGGCGCTATCAAGCATTACAGGGCTTATTTCATAATCAAAACTCTGGTTTTTTCGCATAAGCGCTATAGCGTCGATTCTTTGATGCAATTGATAAATTTCTCCGGTTTCTTTTTTGATTCGCGATCTCTGATGACCGAGTCGCTGTTACAGCTAACAAAGTACTGCATTGGCTTAGCCGCTGAACGCGCCGTTATAATTCAAGTGAGCCATAGTTAAAAATTCAAGGGAAAGCAAATGAACTATATAGATGGTTTTGTTGCTTCAGTTCCGACTGAGAACAAGGAAGCATACATTAAGCATGCGAAGGAGGCGGCTGAAGTATTCAAAGAGTACGGAGCTATTAAGCTTGTCGAGTGTTGGGGAGATGATGTGCCTGATGGAAAAATAACATCATTTCCGATGGCAGTGAAAAAAGTAGAAAACGAGACGGTAGTATTTTCCTGGATAGTCTGGCCGTCGAAAGAAACCAGAAACGCAGCGATGGAAAGAATCATGGCAGACCCAAGAATGCAGCCGGGTAAGTTCGAAATGCCGTTCGATGGAAAGAGAATGATATATGGTGGTTTTGAAGTAGTGGTGAATGATTAAGATCACGCGTTCAAGCTTCGTGGGCATGGGGAGTTGACCTAAACAAGGCATTGAAGTACGTGCCAAGTCTTCGCGGTTTCTCCGCCGGGTATCCTGTTGCGTACGGCGGTTTGTGTTTTCATACCATTCCAGTACAAACGCTTTCTTCTGCAGTATGCCGCTTAATGTAACGTTAGCGCGCATGACCAGGCCTGCCCTCATGAGAATTCATCGTATCTGCATTTGTGTTGTTTGATGGCATCATGCAAGCGTCCGGTCGATCTGAAGAAGACCAGAGCGGCGGTTTTATCCCTGGGAGCTGGATGTTCATCTACTGGGAGACGAGCACAGCATGTGGATTTTTCCATTGATGCTTGAGTGGAGTAAGCATCTATGTGTCGAGACTGCTAAGCCACTAACGCTGCAGTTCGTTCGCGAATACCGGACCGAGCTAGAAAGGCTGGCTCGATACAAAAAATGGCGGATGAAATGCCGTGATGAAGGGGGCATCAGTACGCACTAACAATTCATCAAGTCAATGCCGAATCTGGGCGTTAGCCAAGGATAGATTCGTTCAAATTAACATTCAGCTTTATCGAGGAAAAATGAATACAAGACCGGAAATAACGTTATCAACATTAGATTTAGACAGGTTATACAATCTAATTGATTCTTTGCCGCGGAATAATGTCGCGGGAATAAATGAATTAGAAGCGGAACTGAGTCGTGCAAAGATAGTGGCGCCGACGGAAATGCCTCCAAACATAGTTACGATGAACTCAACAGTAAAATTCTTTATTGAATCTACTCAGAAAGAATTTGAATTGACTTTAGTTTATCCAAAGGATGTTGATTCAAGCGGTAAAACCATATCCATTCTGGCTCCAGTAGGCAGCGCTTTGCTCGGCCTCTCTCTGGGGGATGAAATTGAATGGCCAAGACCGGGTGGAGGGGAGCTAAAAGTAAAAATTAAAGAAATACTTTACCAGCCTGAAAGCGTTGGTGAATACCATATATAAGTTCAGAAAAAATTAGTTTAGCAATACGAATCACACCGGCGCAGCAAAACTGCGCCGATGTTTGAGGCGTCATTAACTGGTCAACTTCGGTTGCCAAAACAAAGTGGAGTCAATCATGACAACGTTGCAGATTACAAAACACAGAAGAACCATGTTATGTGCTTGTCTCATGTGGATATTGCAGACCAATGTAATTCATGCAGAGCAAGTGACCCCAGGATACAACCACAAAATTCCCGATAAGATTATGACACCCGACAAGGTGGAAACACGCATCGGCACGCTTGAGTTTATCGATGGTATGCCAAGTAGCGAGACCGTCAAAACGGTTTACGACAACCTCGATCTGATGCGCGGCGTGGAAACATTCCTTAACGGTATTCCAGCAACGTCGATTGAAGGACTGCGTCTCGGTGCCATCGATATGGGCGCCGATGCATCTAACAAGGTGATCATCATGGATAAACTGCTGGACTCCAGTCCGCTGTTTCTCACCGGCAACACGGACACCGTGTATTGCATGGCTTTTCTCGATCTTAGGAAGGACGGAGCAACCGTTGTTGAGATTCCGCCGGGATCGGGACCCGGCACCGTGGATGATGCGTACTTCCGTTTCGTCACCGATATGGGATTACCAGGACCGGATCGTGGAAAGGGCGGCAAGTATTTGATTCTTTCTCCTGACTACGAAGGAGAACTCGAACCCCCAGTCGGCGGGATGGAGGCCGAGATTAACGGTGAAAATTACTATGTCTCGCAATCCACCAGCTATGTGAATTTTCTAATCCTGAGAGGATTTCTGGTAGATGGCAGACCCGACGTTGCCACCACATTGTTCGAGAACGGCGTGAAAATTTATCCATTGGCAAAGTCGGATAATCCGCCAGCAATGGAATTTATCAGCGGCTCGGCCAAGAATTGGAACACGATCCATGCTAACAATTTTGAATTTTATGAGGAATTGCATACCGTCATTGAGCGTGAGCCGGTTTCGATGCTCGAACCGGAATTGCGAGGTCTGTTTGCATCTGTCGGCATCCAAAAAGGCAAACCGTTCAATCCCGACGCACGAATGAAACAGATCCTCACTGAAGCGGTTGCCATCGGGAATGCAACGGCGCGGGCCATTGTGTTCCGTCCTCGACTTGAAGGGTTTGCGTATTATCCCAACAGTGCCTGGGGAACCGGTTTCGTCGGTGGTGACTACCGTTGGCTGAAAGATGGTGGGCAAGGCGGGCGAAACATGGATGCACGCACGCTATTCTTCTACCAGGCCACGGTCAATACGCCGGCCATGGTTCTGAAGATGATCGGTAAAGGATCACAATATGCTATCGCCACAGCAGATAAAAATGGCGAATACCTGGAGGGGAAAAATACCTATCGGTTGAACATTCCCGCTAACGTTCCGGCCAAGGACTTTTGGTCGGTGGTTATCTACGATCCGCAGACGCGGTCCGAACTTCAGACAGGTCAACCATTCCCAAGCAAAAACAACAAACGTGATGCTCTGGTAGAAAATGCTGATGGTTCAGTGGATCTTTATTTCGCCCCGCAGATACCTGAGGGAAAAGAGGCTAATTGGATCGAGACTGTCCCGGGTAAGGGCTGGTATCCCATCTTGCGGCTATATGGACCGCTGGAGGCGTGGTTCGATAAGTCATGGCGTCCAGGCGAGATAGAGTTAGTCAGATAGGTGCAGGTGACAATTGGTTCCGGCGATCAGTGCGAGGGTGTTCAGAATTCTATGTCAACCTGCAAATTGTCTAACGCGCTTCGTTTGTTGAGCCGCGACATCCTGATCGCATTGTGTTACGGTCTTTCGCCCGGTGAGTGCGGTCTGGTGCAGGGGGCGACGGAGATGCCGGACTGGGGCTTTACAGAGGGACACGTCGACCGGCTTTGGACGGATCTCATGCGGTTTCGATGCGTAGGGCCGGAGTAACGTGACAGCGCAGCGTCGACCGGGCGTCTATCTCATGCGCAGATGGGATCTGCGTAGTACGGATGACTGCAAACGACGTGGATTCTGTCTTCATGTAGTGGGCGGCATATGTCGCTGACAGTTACTCATATCATTCCCCGGCTGCCGGTGTACCAATGAATGCTGCTGTTCTAATGTGTTATCTGTTAGCAGCCCCTGTTTACACCGATTTTACGGGTGGTTTGCCGCGTCATAGTAACTTTCCTGATCTGATTAACAAGCCGTATTGAAACGGGAAGAGGAATTAAGTGGCAGTTAACCTGTCCGGTCCGTCATTTGCCGGAAAATTTATACTGAGTCATCATTACGGTCTGACAATGTATTGGCTTGCGCAAAAGCAGCAAATCCGGCAAGAAAATTGTGCAGTTGTTTGCGTGCCGTTTCATCCACCATTTCACCGGATTCATTGAAAACCTGATGCGCCCGCGATACCATTAATCGCCCACCAAACCAGGGGTGCGTGCCTAATGCCCTCAGCACAGGTAACCAGGCGTTTTGCGACAGTACCGTGCCGAAGCCGCCGGGAGTCGCGCCAATAACCGCGATCGAGCGGCCGCCGAAGACCCGTGGAATTTCTGTTGGTGGCCGGGATAGCCAATCGATGGCATTCTTAAGTACGCCCGGTATGGAACTATTGTATTCCGGCGTAGCTAACAACAGGCCATCAGCCGCAGCAATTTGTGCCTGCAGTGCAACAACCGCTTGCGGAATACCTTCAACAGCCTCGACATCGCCGTTATAGAGTGGAATCCCTTTGATGGTGGCAATCTCGATTGCAACACCGGTTGGTGCTAACGCCGCAGCGGCATGCAACAATGCAGTATTGAAAGAACCACTGCGTAAGCTTCCTGTAATACCAACTATTTTCGTCATGATAATTTCCTTGCACATTAAGGTACTTGAGTGTTTGTCTGTAGCTCCTGGAAAAACTGACCAGATGCTTTACATTAAATTCTTTTATCCAAGGTGGATCGCCACCGAATACAGCGGCCACCACGCCCGGTAATGGCCGCAGCTCACGTTGATTCGTCATTATTGGCGGCAATCGGCTACGAGTTGGGCTACGAGCTGGTTTCTATTGTATATTGAAAGGATAAAATATTACCCAGCCGGTGTTGCGCAGCTCTGTATTTTCAGACCCCAGTCTCAAAAAAAATGTGTTCTCAATTCATATAAGAAAGCGTATTCTTAATTCGTTCGTTCTAATACGAAATGTTGCCGCCGCATTATCAAACTTTTTAACCCTTGAATATTCATGTTTGCAAAGTCCAGGCATATCGACAATCTTTTCAGTTGACGTCATCTTAACCGAACGGTACTTCGATGCAACCATTAGGAATCCGGACGAAAACATACGCTTATTTTGTATTGATTCTTAAAAGAAAAGCGGTCAAATTATTATCAATAATTGTACGGAGCGTTAAAATGGATAAAACTTTTAAATACAATCGACTTTCTAGAGACGATGCTGTTTTACTCTTGGTCGATCATCAAGCGGGACTGATATCTCTGGTACAGGATTTCTCACCCAATGAATTTAAGAATAATGTACTGGCGCTGGCCGCTTGCGGCAGCTATTTTCAGCTACCGACAATTTTGACGACCAGCTTCGAGGACGGTCCAAACGGTCCATTGGTTCCGGAAATTAAGGATATTTTTCCCGATGCGCCGTATGTTGCGCGTCCCGGCAACATCAACGCGTGGGACAATGAAGATTTTGTCAGGGCTGTCAGAAAAACCGGCCGCAAACAACTCATTATTGCCGGCGTGGTCACGGAAGTCTGTGTCGCTTTTCCGGCATTATCTGCCATCGAAGAAGGCTATGAAGTGTTTGTCGTTACCGATGCTTCCGGCACCTTTAATGAGGTTACCCGAAATGCAGCCTGGTTACGCATGCAGTCTGCCGGCGTGCAAATCATGAGCTGGTTCGGCGTGGCCTGTGAATTGCACCGAGATTGGCGTCATGACGTTGAAGGTCTGGGGGCTTTATTTTCGAATTACATCCCCAACTACCGTAACCTGATGACCAGTTACGTTGCCATCAATAAGAAGTAATCGGCGTTATGGTGTATTGACGGCAGCGCAACATAAATGCGTATTCATTGACTGCCGGGCTACTTAGCAAAGGATCTTACAATACATTATCCATTACTTTTCAGTGTTTTTGCAACCCGACCGACTGTGACATAAATATGGTTTAAATTCTTCTGTGATGGCTCCGTGGTGTACCCGTTGGATAATTTGTTGTAATGCCTGCATTTTTGTCACTAATCACGCAATAAAAAACAAGTGCCTTGGCCAGTGCGCTTCTCTGCGCGCGTGGGATTGCTCTCATGTTTTTATCGGATTGCTTGTCGCTGCCATCCTTTGATAGTAGACATCTTTGCGCATGTTGCATGGCAAGATCTAAACTTTTCGCGCAGGGTATTTGCTGTGTGTGATCATATAAAACGACGCTTTTTGTCAGAATGTTGTCTTTGATTTATAGCGGCAGTGTTATGAGGTAAATGTTTATTGAGTTTTGATCATCGATTTAATACAGAACAAGTGCGCAGCGAATGCTTGTACTATTCCGGAGTATTTAAAAGTTATGGATGCAACAATTTGGGCATTCATCATTGTTATGGTGTTACTTACATTGAGTGGCTCTATGGCAATGATTCGAAAACGCAAGACACCTGAAGATTATCTTGTCGCAAGCAGAAAAGTAAAGCCCTGGCTTACGGCGCTTTCCACAGTAGCGACCAACAATAGCGGGTTCATGTTTATTGGCATGATTGCTTATACTTATCGCTTCGGACTTGAATCAGTATGGATCATGTTTGGCTGGGTGCTGGGAGACCTGATGGTATGGTTATACGTTCATCCTCGTGTGCGCCGTGCCTCGGGCGATGCCAGGGTGAATACGCTGCCATTGCTAATAGGCACCCAGGGTAATGCTGTAAATCGTATTGTTGTTGCTGCTGCTGGTCTTATCACCATTGTTTTTCTTGGTGTTTATGCCGCGGCGCAGCTTAAAGCCGGTAGCACTGCACTATATGCTTTGTTCGAATGGGAAATGTACATCGGTGTAATGATTGGTGCAACGATAGTAATCATCTATTCTTATGCTGGTGGCATACGCGCCGATATCTGGACAGATGCCGCGCAGTCTTTTGCGATGATTGCGACAATGATATCGATATTGATTGCCGGTTTTATAAATCTGGGCGGTCCTGATGCCCTCATGTCAAATCTGGGCGCTCAAGATCCTGCACTGGTGGAATGGTTTCCGCAGGATTTGCAGTTTGGCGTATTGATGTTTATTATCGGTTATATTTTTGCTGGCCTGGGAACTGTCGGCCAGCCGCATCTAATGACGCGCCTGTTAGCGATCGAATCGGTACAAGCAATTCGAAAAGCGCGTGTATACTATTTTTTATGGTATACAGTTTTTTTCGCTGCATCAATCGGAGTAGGACTTTATTGCCGGGCAATTATTCCTGATCTGGCAGACCTGCCTAGTGTGGAGGGTTTGAAAGAACCGACTGAACTTGCGCTACCATTACTCACTATGCATCTTTTGCCGGATATTTTCGTTGGTATAGCGCTCGCGGGGCTATTTGCCGCGACTGTTTCAACGGCAGATTCTCAAATTATCGTATGTTCGGGCACCATTACTCATGAATTGTTTCCAGCCTGGAAAGATTCCTATTTGGCGACAAAGCTTGGTACATTTACAGTAACTGCAATCGCACTGATAATTGCTCTGTTTGCGCATGAAGGTGTCTTCGGTCTGGTACTCGTAGCATGGTCCGCGATGGGCGCAAGTCTTGGACCGATACTTGTATTGCGCATTTTTCATGTGCCATTATCGACGTCAACCGCACTATGCATGATGTCGGCCGCTATTTTAACCGTGTCATTATGGCATTTTTCCGGATATGACGAGGATGTGCTGAAAATTTTTCCCGGTACTTTAGCGGCATTTCTGGTTTATTCTGTATCGTTAATCTGGAATAGAGTGAACGATTTTCGGACTTAATGCTGGCCTGCTGTGCTGCAGTGATATATAGCCATTTGCTTTCTTTTTTGTGGGTGGTGCGGCGAATCGGGGCACTTTGCGTAAATCCCGAAACATGGTGAGGCTATGAGAATTGCCCGTGCTTTTTTCATGCAAAAAGCACGGGCTATCAAGTCGGCATGACGTTGACTGTCAATTTGCGCACAGCGGCAGTTATCTTGCAACCAGTGTCTATAATGCCTCCCAGCTTAAGCTGCGGATACTTTTTTATTTTTTCGTGTTACGTTAATCAAACCGCCTGCCAGCACGGATTCGGTTTGTCGCTTCGTCAATCGGTGTTCGAGTGGGTAGCATTGCTTTTTAGTTTGATTTACTGCTTCGATCACGTCGCCGTTTTTCAGGGCGCTGCATAAGTTTTCGAGGCGCAAGACATCGTTTTGTTCGATCTTTTCCCAATCAGCTTCGATTTGGAAAATAAGCGGCAGGATGCCGAAATTGATCAGGTTTTGCCGGTGAATGCGAGCAAAACTTTTGACGATAACTGCCCTTAAGCCTAAATATCTTGGTGCTAGCGCAGCGTGCTCGCGGCTCGAGCCCTGACCGTAATTTTTTCCGCCCACCACCAATGAACCAGATTTTTGGTGCTGCATCGCCCGTTCGTAGTAGCTTTCGTCGATCTGCGAAAAAGTGAATTTACTGATTTCTGGAATGTTACTGCGGAACGGCAAGACGCGTGTACCAGCGGGTAGAATCTCATCGGTCGACGTATTGTCACCGACTTTCAGCAGCACTGGTCCCTCCAGCGTATCGTTCAGCACTTCGAAATTCGGCAGCGGCTTGATATTCGGCCCTTTCTCGAGAGTGATATCACCGCTTGATTTTGCCGGGGGCATCAACGTCGACAGTTTTAATTCCTGCTTGTGCGGCTCACGAAATTGCGGGTATTCTATTTCGAGCGTTCGTGGATCGGTGATTTTCCCGGTAAGCGCGGAAGCGGCTGCGGTTTCTGGGCTGCAGAGATAGACTTGATCTTCTTTCGTGCCCGATCTGCCGGGAAAATTTCGCGGTACCGTGCGTAGGCTGATGCGGCCAGTGGCTGGCGCCTGACCCATGCCGATGCAGCCGTTACAGCCGGATTGATGCAGGCGTGCACCGGCCTGGATCAGCTTGTCGAGATAGCCTTTGCGGGTCAGGTTGGTCAGAATCTGCCGCGAAGTGGGATTGATGTCGAAGGAAACACGGTCGTGCACACGCCGGTTATCGACGATCATCGCGACGATAGCGAAATCGCGCATGCCGGGATTGGCGGACGAGCCGACCATAGATTGATAGATTTCACGGCCGGCTACATCGGTCACCGGCAAGACTTTGCCGGGGCTGCTCGGGCAGGCAATCAACGGCTCGAGTTTTGACAAGTCCAGCTCCTCGTGCAGGTCATATTGCGCATTTATATCTGCCTTCAGCTCACACCACGTTTCACCTCGCCCTTGCGCCTCGAGGAAACTTTTCACCCGCTTATCGGAGGGAAAAACTGTGGTTGTGGCGCCCAGCTCTGCGCCCATATTAGCGATCACATGGCGATCCATGGCCGATAAATTTTGCAGCCCCGGGCCATAATATTCGATAATTTTACCGACGCCGCCGTGCACGTCGTGGCGCCGCAGCATTTCGAGGATGACATCTTTGGCGCTTACCCATGCGGGCAGCTTACCGGTTAGCCGCACTCCCATGATTTGCGGCATATTCACGTAAAAAGGCTCGCCGGCCATGGCCAGGGCCACTTCGAGTCCGCCCGCGCCGATAGCCAACATGCCGAGAGAACCGGCTGCGCAGGTGTGGCTATCTGAGCCAAGCAGTGTTTTGCCGGGGATGCCAAAACGTTCCATGTGTACCGGATGGCTGACGCCATTGCCAGGGCCGCTATACCAAACACC
Source organism: Nitrosomonas sp. (assembly GCA_021604405.1). Lineage (GTDB taxonomy): Bacteria > Pseudomonadota > Gammaproteobacteria > Burkholderiales > Nitrosomonadaceae > Nitrosomonas. The sequence goes on from BQJA01000006.1 coordinate 15,527, forward strand.
GAATTTTTGACAGGCGCTGCGCAAAAACAAATGATCGTCCGGGTTTTTAAAATCGGTTTGCAACAGGTTGTGATCGACATACTGTGCCGACAGTTCCGTTTTGACGCGTGGCAGGTCCATCGCTTCGAATTCAAGCATGACAAGTGTGCCGGTAGCATCCTGCGTTAACGTTTGGTCGATTTTTAGCGCGATTTCCTCGCCGGGCTGCATTTTGCCGGAAACAAGGTGCTCTGCTATTAATTTCTGACTGACATTTTTGGCCATGATTTTTTCCAACACTATTTGTATGAAAAACGCCGAGCCCTGCAAATACCGGCATATATCCCGTTTAACGTTGCCATCCAGACCTGGTAATTGTTGCCAGCTTGACAAGACGACGCGACGCAGGTGCTTTGAAGTTTTACTTATTTACTTATGGTCTGTCAATATTGCTGTGGATTTGTTCCGGCGTTGGCAATTTTTTATAATTGTCAGTGATCTTTTACGGCGCTTTTTTGCGTTCTGGTGGTCTCTGCTACGCCATTGCTGCCAATAAGCCAATATATTTTCGGTAATATAGGAATTCCGGTTGTGTCGACGCAAATTTATGATACATTGAAGTGGTTTGTTCTGCGATGTCTTAAGAAAATCATTCATTAATGGTTTGCCTCCTGATTAAACGGTACATTTCCTAACATCTGGTCGGTAAATGCTCAGCGTCCACCGGTAACCTGCTATACTTTGGCCCTGATCACCAGGAGGGGACATCATGCGCTATTCCGCACTCTTGACCGACCTCTACGAACTGACTATGCTGGCGGGCTACTTCGAGCATGGCATGCATGAGGATGATGCCAGTTTCGATCTTTTCTTCCGCGCGAATCCCTTCAAAGGTGGTTATGCTGTCTTCGCCGGACTGGAGCCGGCCCTGCGCTATCTGGAGCAGGTGCGTTTCACGGAGCAGGACCTTGCCTATCTGGATAGCCTGAACCTCTTTCGGCCACGCTTCCTCGATTATCTTGAAGGGTTCCGCTTTCGTTGCAAAGTTATTGCGCCGGACGAGGGAACGGTTGTGTTCGCCAATGAGCCCCTGGTAACAATCGAGGGCGGCCTGGCGCAGGCTCAACTGGTCGAGACGGTTTTACTCAACATCATCAATTTCCAAACCCTTGTCGCAACCAAGGCTGCACGTATCCAGCATGCCGCCGGTGATGGTGAGGTGGTCGAATTTGGCCTGCGCCGCGCGCATGGCCCCGATGGCGGTCTCGGTGGGACCCGCGCTGCCTGTGTCGGTGGGGTACGTTGCACCAGCAATACCTGGGCCGGCCAGATTTTCGGAATTCCTGTCCAGGGTACCCATGCACACAGCTGGGTCATGGCCTTCGATGACGAACTCACAGCCTTCCGGGCCTATGCCGAGGTTTTTCCCGATAATGCCGTTCTATTGGTGGATACTTATGACACGCTTAGAATTGGCATCCCGAACGCGATTACTGTAGCTGGAGAACTGCGCAAGAAAGGTCACGAGCTGAAAGGTGTCAGGCTCGATTCAGGAGACCTCGCTTACTTAAGCCGTAGAGCGCGGAAGATGTTTGACGAGGCGGGGTTTCCCGATGTCAGGATTGTCGCTTCCAACGAACTGGATGAATATGTGATTCAATCGCTACGTAGCGAAGGCAGCCGGATCGATATCTATGGTGTGGGGACACAACTGGCCACGGCCGGCGGTGAAGGTGGGGGAGCTCTGGGCGGCGTCTACAAACTTGTCCGCTTCGCGGACAAACCACGTCTCAAAGTGACACAGGATATTGCCAAGGCGACCCTTCCCGACCGCAAACGGCTACTCCGTCTGGTCGATGCAGCGGGCACCTTTATCCAGGATGTCATCTGTCGCGAGGGAGAGAATCTGGAGCCGGGCGCCACAGTCTACGATCCTACCAATCCTTCTCAGCGCCGGAGACTGGAAAAGACGTTCGATGCCGTGGAGATTCGTCGTGTTGTCATGGAGAAAGGGCAGATTGTTGGTGATTTGCCGGATCTTAAAAACTGTGCCGACCATCGCGTCGAACAGTTCCGGCGATTGCCGGAAGGTACGCTGCGCCTGCACAATCCCCATACTTACAAGATCTCGATCAGTCCACAACTCCATGAATTGCGTGAACGGCTGATGGAAAAAATTATGTTCTGATTCTGGTTACTCTTGCAAAATGCACGCGCTTGTGTTCGGTGCTCGGCGCCGGAGCTGATAAAGATCATTAAAGAAAACGGCGCAGGGGGAGAAACAGAAATCGACCCGATTGCATATTCAAACTAATTCTGTTCAGCAATACGCCACCAGTCTGCAATGACTTTTCCAACAACCGGATTGACAAGATAACCCTATGAACGGTGGCAATTCAAACCTTTCTCAGTTCGAAAAAAATTGTATAGGCCATCTGCGTGGTCTTCAATTAATTCAATGATTCCAGCATCGATCATGGGTTTGAAGCCATCATAAAAATGCTGGTCAAGCGCTGTTAGATTTCCTGCTGCCGCGAAGTTGTACCAGTGCCTGATGAATGGTCGGATACTTACGTTTGCCGCGTTCAGTATTGCTCAGCAGCCAGTGTTGGACAAAGTTGATGCCCAGCGGACTGCCGAGTGAAAGGAAATCAACTTGGCCGCTCTGTTTTTTATGATAGGAGAGCTCCCAGAGTGCATCATAAGTAATGATTGAACCCATACTGTGACCGATGATCAGTACTGGTTCATTGTTATCAAGCATTGGTCGCAAAACCCGTTTGAGTTGTTCACGTATCATCGAACCGATATTGCAAAAATGGGATAAAAAATTTAATCTCAGTTTACGGCTGATCGTAAGTAATAAATAACTGGCTTAGTCCGTCCGTTCCAGATGGATCCAGATAAATACTGGTTAGATTGAAATCAACTGCTGGATTTAGGCGTTCGCCTTCAACAATACTGGCATAAGGATTACCTCCCAATATTCGGCTTGTGTGTGTTATATAGAGACGGTCAAGTACGTGACTGGTCAGCAGCAGATGTAATACTTTAGGCCCGGCTGATGAAAAAATTGTGCGGTAGCCCAGTTCAGTCAATTTATTGACCATCGTCGCACCATTAACACTTTTCCGGTTGCCGGCCACAATAACCGGTATATCTTTTTTTTCTATTGCTTTAACGCGTTCTGGCTTTGGATCCGCAGTCGTGAATACGACCACTTTTCTTCCGCAAGCCGTCAGTATATCGGGAATGGGAAAATTCAGGCTACTACTAATAATGGCAATGTCTGCTTGTGGAGAAAGTCCATTCGAACACCGCCAATTGCGTAGTTCGGCAAACTGGGGATCGTCAACCTGCAAAATTTCTTGTGCATTACCCTGTGTCCAGTCCTTTAAATAACGGCCACTACTGATAATAATATCCGCTTGGCTGGCCAACTCTTGAAACAGCCACCAGTCGCGGTCATTGGCGATTAATTCTGGTATCTGCATTTCCTGCGTACTTTCATTGTGTACTGCAATACGGCCATCAAGGCTGGTGATAAAATTCGTATACACAAACGCTCGGTTACCAGAAGCAAACCGGCGAACATTATGGGCCAGATAGGTTCCTTTGAGAGGTCGCTCCCTTACCGGGTGTGGATAAAGCTGTATGATTGGACTGTTCATGGATCCTTCTTTTCAATATTATTTAAGTTGGACTTCCAAAGCATTCATTGCCGCAAAAAAAAGCGATTATTCTTTAACAACATATCAATTACCGCTTGAATGATTCACGAAGTGCCGCTGAAAGGATTTTCTGATAGTAATATTCCTTAAGGTTTCTCGGCGCATGCAGCTGCATTCTTTCCAGGCATTTTTTCTCGATCGATACAGCATTCTTATATATCAAACCATTGATGAATAAATTCAGCAATGCCGTCTTTGAGTGAGATGTTTGCTTTAATATCTCTAAAGCCGGTAACAATTGTTGCTCGCTCTCTGTGAAGTCTGTGCCGAAGGGAAATGCCGGTAAAATTCCCGCATCTCTGGCAGGCTTTAATGCTTTTCTGATTCGTTCCGGTGTGTTATGACGGTAAGCTTCGGGTATGGCCCAGTTTTTGTCAACTTTCCCGGCGGCTTTCGCTTCATTCAGCAGCTTATCTTGGAATCGGGAGTCAGTAATCGTTAACATGGCCGCGATAGCTTCTGAATCAGATTTGCCACGTAAACTTGCAACACCATATTCTGTAATAATAATGTCACGCAAATGCCAGGGTATCGTTTCATGACTGTAGGACCAGGTAATATTGGATACTGTTTTGCCTTTCGACTGGCGCGTAGCATTTAACGTAATGGCAGAACAGGCATCATCAAGCGCAAAGGCTTGTGCCACGAAATTATACTGCCCGCCAACGCCGCTGATGACCGCACCATTTTCCAAAGCGTCCGATATGACAGACCCATGCAAAGTTGCGAGCATTGCATTATTTATAAAGCACGCTTTTTTACGCGCCTGCCGTTTAGACTGTTCTTCATCATAAATTTCATTGGTAAAACTGACTGCTTTCATTTGGAAGCGAGCCCGTTCCTGTGCAGACATCTGGTGCAATTTATGATAAAACGCCCTGCATTCAACAAAAAAGGCGCTATGTAAAAGAGTGCCGTCGACTTCTCGCTTGAGTATGCCGTTTTCTGCCAGTCTTAAAAAACCATCCACAAACATTTCGCTCACGCCGTAAATGCCAATGTCGAATGGCTGGTCTTGATAAAGGTCACTGATCTGCTGACACGTTAACTGATCAACCAGCTTTTTAAAGGCTGGGTTTTCTTTGTGGCGTAAAATCAATGCATGCGCAACAGCGTCGCCGATTGAACCAATCCCGATTTGTAATGTGCCGCCATCACGCACCAGCCGGGCGGCATGGAGTCCGATGGCTTGATCCGCAAAGCTGACGGGTTTTTTCGGTGCGCTATACAACTCATAATTTAATTCCTGGTTTTCAAGAATCAGATCGATTTCCTGCTCTTCGATCTGGGCGTCGCCGTACATAAAAGGTAAGTTGCGGTTTGTTTGTGCTGCAAAGATAAAACGGACCCGGCCATCATGCCTGGCTTGTAACAGATCTGCCGTGACATCCGGATTGCAACTTAAACTGTAGTCTGCGCCGTTTCGGGTAATCAATTGAGCCACGACATTAACACCGTGTTGCAGCAGGCAAGCCAGCACATGTGAATAGTTGACTGGGATATAGTGCTGCTGTGCCTTTGGAACGTCCAGCCACTGACCGGCCAAAAAGAAAAATTCATTAACAACGATATTCTGCGGTAATTTTCCGTCTCTCATTAATCTGGCATATTCCAGATCCGGGTAATCCCCGAAGAGACGACTCAAAGCCGGGCGCAAGAAGCGGCATTTGAGTTCGTTATCCAGTTCCGGGCGCTCCAGGGTCAGTGCAGTAAAAATCTGTAATTTGATGGACGTGTCTGCGCAAGCACGTTGTACAAGGGCATTGGCGATATGATTGGCTTTACCCAAGCCGAGTGGCAGTGCGAGGCAGATTTGTTTGCCAACCTTATCAATGACGGCGTTGGCTATGGCCTCAGGACTTGTGTAAAAAAAGGGCTCTTGGGTCGACAAAAGTTTACAAATCCTTCCAGCCTTTGTCGGGCGCAAAGCGTTCGCCGTTAGATTGGGCCAGCCTATTGAGCGTCCTGACAATCTCATCCAGTCCGCGTGCTCGGGCATAATGAATGGGGCCGCCACGGAATGGTGCAAAACCGGTTGCAAAAATCATGGCGCCGTCAAGATGATCGAGATCTTTGATGACTCCTTTCCGGTAGCATTCAACACAGGCATCCAGCATCGGAAGAATGAGGCGATCGGTGATTTTGTCATCCGTTTTACTTTCAGCACCATTTTCATGTTGTGCCTTACCATTTTTCCAGTCATAAAATCCCTTGCCGGATTTTTTCCCCAATTCCCCGTTATCAACTTTTTTACGGACGCTATCAGGTATCTTTGCCATAGGTTTATCCAACGTGCGCGCCAGCATGTCAGCGACATGCATGCAAATGTCCAGGCCGATTTGATCAGCCAGTTCTATCGGTCCCATCGGCATGCCGAAAGTTTTTGCGGCACCATCAATTTGCTCTTTATCAATACCTTCTTCCAGCATGACAATTGCTTCCAAAAGGTATGGTGTCAAAGCCCGGTTGACCAGAAAACCGGGTGCGCTTGTCACGGGTACCGGTATCTTCCCGATATCGCGAGTAAAAGAGAGCATCTGCTGCAGAACATCACTGCTGGTATTGTCATGACCAATCACCTCAACTATCAGCATCCGGGATACCGGATTGAAGAAATGCAACCCCATGAAACGTGAAGGTTTTTTTAAATGGCCGGCTAATTCCTCAATTAAAATACTGGACGTATTACTAACCAGCACAGCATTATCTTTGATTTTAGGCTCGATTGATTGATACAAACTCTGCTTGATATCAATTTTTTCCGGAACCGCCTCGATAATTAAATCTGCTTTTTCCAAACCTTTATTTTGCATATCCGGGATCAGGCGATCGAGCGCGCCACGCGTTTCGGCTTCGGACTGATGCTTATCCCGGCACAGCCGTTCGGTATTGTTAATTGCTTGTGCGATAGGCTCAGTTTTTTGGTCCGATAAAGTCACTTTAACGCCGCGTAGAGCACACCAGCCTGCAATATCCCCCCCCATTGATCCGGCTCCAATCACATGCACATGCTGAATCCCGGAACGGTTTTTAGCCAGGTTTTTCAGGGATTGATGCAAAAAGAAAACGCGTACAAGATTTTGCGCGGTTTCGCCAACCATTAGCCTGGCAAAAGAAGCGATTTCCGCTGCCTGCATTTTTTTAATGTTGACGCCATTTTGTTCCCAAAGATCAATTAAGGCATAGGGCGCCGGATAATTAGCAGAGGGTGCTTTTTTTTCACTCATGCTGCGCATTTTTTTCGCGGCAATTTTACGTGCCACCGGCGTATTTAAAAGATAATTCTTAAAACTGCGCCGACGCTGCTTTGTTTTTCCGGAAACGGCCGCGTGAACGGCATTTTCGATATGTCGCTGTTCGACCAGATCGTCGACCAGCCCTCTTTTTTTTGCTTGGATGTCATAAGCTGATTTGCCGGTGAGCATCATTGTCATGGCGGTAATGGGGCTGATCAATCGGTTCAAACGAAAAGTCCCGCCTAATCCAGGGTGTACGCCCAGACGTATTTCCGGGAAACCCATTTCCAGGCCGTCTTTGATGCCGATTCGTTTTTGGCAGGCCAAAGCCAATTCAAACCCGCCCCCCAGACAATGACCATGAATGACTGCGACCGTCGGAATGGTCAGTGCCGCCAGCCGATCTAGAACCTTATGGCCGCGTTTCAACAGATCGGTCATTTCCGATTCGCTGTAGTTTTTGAATGAATTAATATCAGCACCAGCACAAAATCCGGCTGGCTTAGCGGAACCAATGATCAATGCCTTGGGAGATTTTTTGTCCATCTCAGTTAGTATGTCATCCAGTTCCTGAAGCACCTTTTCTGATAATGTATTGGTACTGCTGTCTTTTTTATCCAGCTGTAGCCATAACATGTGATCCTGGTCCAGCCGGGAGAGCCAGTTTGTATTTTCAGCGGTGTAGGATACGTTGCCAAAATCCAGTTTTTCAACTTCGTGGAGTACGTCGATTTTCATAGTTATACCCTCTCAATGAGCATTGAACCGCCTTGACCGCCACCAATGCATTCTGTGGCAATTCCCTTCTGCTTACCCAAACGATGCATGGCATTCACCAAGTGTAAAACGATCCGGTTACCGCTTGTGCCGACAGGGTGCCCCAGGCCGATGGCACCGCCATCAACGTTGAGAATGGCATGATCCAGAGTGCCCATCGGCTGTTCAAGTCCCAGCACGTTTTTGCAAAAATCCGCGTCATGCCAAGCCTTTATGCAGGCCAGTACCTGCGCCGCAAATGCCTCATTAATTTCCCACAAATCGATGTCGTCAAAGGTGAGTTGGTGGCGTTTCATCATTGCTGTTGAAGATAAAACGGGGCCTAGTCCCATAATGGCAGGACTGAGCGCCGACCACTCGCTGTCTTTAATCACAGCCCTGGGTTCCAATTTGTATCGTTTGACTGCATCATCAGAGGCGAGAATAACCCACGAGGCACCGTCAGTAATTTGCGAGCTGTTTCCTGGCGTAACTTTTCCGTGGGGCGGCTCAAAGGCGGGTGACAGCTTGGCCAATTTTTCAACTGATGAATCAGGGCGCACGCCGTCATCATTTTCAAAAACCTGGCCACAACGGCTAAAAGCGGGTTCAACTTCATTATTCAGGAATCCTTCCTGTTGTGCCCGATGCAATCGCATATGGCTGGTTACTGCATATTGATCAGCCTGTGGACGGGTAATATCGAATAAATAGGCTAATTTTTCAGCCGTCTGTCCCATATTCATTTCGACTACGGGATCGGTTAAACCCAGTTTCAAACCAATCACGGGCTTAAGGTAGCTCGGACTGAATGCAGTCAGTATTTTCAACTTTTTTGTAAAAGAACGAGCTTGATTCAACGAAGCGAGCCAGTCGACTGCTTTATTTCTAAAAAGCAGCGGAGCATGGCTTAAAGCTTCAGTCCCGCCGGCCAAAATCAGGTCCGACACGCCAGATCGAATATATTTGTAGGCAGTGTCAATCGATTGCATGCCCGAGCCGCAATTGATTTGCACGGTAAAAGCGGGCATATCATCGCCCATGCCCAGACGCAACGCTGCAATACGTGCCGGATTCATTTCCGTGGAGATAACATTGACGCAGCCTAATATAACCTGGTCGAATTCGCCAGCAGGAAAAGGCTGACGGAGTAAAAGCGGGTGGCCGCATTGTACAGCCAGGTCTACGGGTGTGAACGGGCCGGGTTTGCCGCGCGCTTTGATGAAAGGAGTTCGCGCGCCGTCAATGATATAAACAGGGCGTCCTTGAAAGGCATGCGCCGCATTTTCGTTGTGCATCGTCGTCTGATCCATGGCTATTCCTTTTGAATTCCCATTAATGATCCGGCCTCAAAGTCATCAACCGCTATGACTTCTGCAATGGCTTTGTCCGCCGCTTTGAGCTTCCCGGCTTCTTCTTTTGACAAAATATCCAGCTGGGAAGCCTGTTCGATATCGTTTACTTGTGCTTTGTTCATTTTTTCTGCAAATGGCCGGGTCTCAACAACCAGGTTGAAAGCTTTTTCCAAAATATATACGGCACTGTTTTCATCTCCAGGGTGTAATCCTGCTGTTAACCGGTCGCGTTGCGCTGAGGGTGTCAGTAGTATCTCCGCACATTTTTTAATCAGAGTATCCGAAGGACCGTATGACCGCGGTCCAAAAGGCTGGATAATAAAACGGCCAAGCCAGGCCACAGGCCGGTTCGGCAGGTTTGCAAGAATGGCATGGAAACGGTTTTCAATGGTAGTGAAGCCTTCATGCATACAGTATTCCACCAAGGGTAAATCTTCTTCATTTTGACCGTCATCCTGCCACCGTTTCAAAGCGGCGGAGAGAAAATAAAGTTCTGAAAGGACGTCGCCTAAACGCGCCGATAACATTTCCTTGCGCTTTAATGCGCCGCCCAGAGTTAAAAAGGCAAAATCGGCCAGCACGGCAAAGGCCGCCGCGTAACCGCCTATTTTCTGATAGTAACGCTGTACTGACCCGTTGACTGCAGGTGCCGGCGAATACCTTGCGTTGGTCCAGCAGCGCAGCCATGCCCGGCCCAATGATTTGATGCCGTGTCCAATATGTCCCCACAACGCTTTGTCGAATGCAATAAGCGCTTGTTTTGAATTCTTTTCTTTGAGCACCAGCATTTCTTTTAACAACCAGGGGTGACAGCGGATGGCGCCTTGTCCGAAAATGATCATGTTGCGGGTCAAAATATTTGCGCCTTCAACTGTGATACTGACAGGTACCGCTCTATACAAGTTGCCGAGATAATTGGATGGACCATCGATGACGGCCTTGCCGGCGTGGACATCCATGGCATTATTGATCGCGTCCCGCATTCGGTATGTCGTATGTGCTTTCATGATGGCAGAGATCACGGCAAGCTTGTAGCCTTGGTCAAGACCTGCACAGGTTAATTGCCGCGCTGCATCCAATAGATAGGCGTGCGCGGCCAATTCCCCCAAACGGACCTGAACACCTTCAAATTTGCCAATTGGAATATTAAATTGCTGCCGGATACGTGCATAAGCACCTGTAGTCCTGGCAGCGAAGGCAGTACCGGAGGCTGAAAGCGACGGCAGCGAAATGCCACGTCCCGCTGCCAGTGCCTCCATCAGCATTTTCCACCCTTTACCGATTTGAGATTGTCCGCCGATGACAAAGTCCAAGGGGATGAAAACATCCTTGCCCCAATTGGGTCCGTTTTGAAACATTTGGTAAGATGGTAAATGTCGGCGGCCGATTTCTATGCCTTCCAAATGAGTGGGTATCAATGCGACCGTTATACCGAGGCTCTCCTGTTCGCCCAGCAGGTGTTCCGGATCATAAAGCTTGAACGCCAAACCCAGCACTGTTGCCACGGGTCCAAGCGTGATATAGCGCTTATGCCAGTTTAATCGAATACCAATGATTTCTTTTTCCTGAAAAACCCCTTTGCAAATGACGCCGCTGTCCTCCATCGCTGAAGCATCTGATCCTGCTTGAGGGCTGGTAAGCCCAAAACAAGGAATTTCTGTTCCATTTGCCAAGCGAGGCAGCCAGTAATCTTGCTGCGCTTTGGTTCCGAATTGCAGGAGTAGTTCACCAGGACCCAGTGAATTAGGGACCATTACTGTCACGGCTGCGACAACAGACCGACTGGCAATTTTTCGGATAACTTGTGAATTGGCGTAAGCCGAAAATTCGAGGCCGCCATATTCCCGCGGGATGATCATGGCAAAAAATTGATTATTTCGAATAAAATGCCAGATTTCAGGCGGCAGATCTTTACGTTCCCAGTTTATTTCCCAATCATTCAACATGCAGCACAATTCTTCAACCGGGCCGTCGAGAAAAGCTTTTTCTTCTGCTGAAAGTTTGACGGGCGGCGTTTGCAAGAGCCTTGACCAGTCGGGATTACCGGTAAACAATTCTGCGTCCCACCAAACATCGCCAGCTTCCAATGCCTCACGCTCAGTTTCGGATAAACCCGGTAAAGCTTTGCGCATACGTTTTAAAACAGGTTTGGTCAGGAGATGACGCCGTAGTACAGTTAACATAATATCCTTTACTCATGTTTACAGTCATCAGGGTATTTGCATCCGCTGCGAGCGAACAGATGATTGCAGATTGCTGGATGCTTCAAATATTCTGCGGCACATGCGCATGTGCGTCAAATCAAAAGAGGGGAAAGTTAGGCGCAAACCGGTTACTGGACGAAAATTTTTGTCAACTTAAATTTGTACAAATAGCCGGGTATTGGCGAATAAGATCGCTCGTGCGGTTGATGCCAGCCCTGCTTGAATACTGCTTGAGTGATTTGTTAGCATGGTTGAATTGTGCGCGCATGCTTGCTTTGTCGAAAAATGGCTGTGTCAGTGGTCCCGAGTATGGCAGTTTTAGCATGCCGAATGTACATCATTATAAAGTATTCAGCAGTTTGTCAGCAGTGTTGCCGCCAGTGCAGGGTGTATATTAATTGCGAATAATGACTCGTCGTACCGTCCATAAGGTTGAGTGCGATAGTGCTTTCTTAACATAATTTCCAGGGGAACCGACTATGCGAGACTGGGAAGTTTTATTCGTTGCCCTGTTCATTGCTGCATGCCATTTTATTTCTCCCTATATTCACCAAGCGTTTGAAAAATATCGCGCAGCTGTCATTTCCTTTACGGGCGGATTGGCAATCTCTTATGTCTTTCTTCACCTCATTCCGGAACTCGAAGATGGTTTCGGGCTTGTTGGCAATCGTATATATTTCATTGCATTAGTCGGTTTTATTGTGTTTTTTGGCATTGAGCTGATCATTACGCGCTATCAAGAACCCGCTGAGCACACACGCTTCTATGTATTACACATCAGTGTTGCTTTCATATACACGGCATTAACGATCTTCACGCTAGGGATGCAATTGCCGACGACATCAGCATTGACGGTTGTCTTCGCCCTCTCATTGGGGTTGCATTTGATGAGTAATGATATCGGTCTGCAAGAAAACTTCGGAAGCAGATACGTCAGAAACGGCCGGTATCTGCTGATCTTGGCCGTCGTTCTCGGATCTGTTCTAAGCATCGTTCGAAGACCGCATGAGATTGTAATCGACTCTTTGACTGCCATTCTTGCAGGTTTTATGTTGTACAAGATATTTAGAGAGCAACTTCCCGACATTCAACAAGTCCGCTACCTCCCGTTTATAGCCGGGATCGGGATTTTTTTGTTACTGCATATTCTTCTCGACACAACGCATCGATAAGCGCCGCTCGTTGTTATTATGCAAGCCCGATAACGACTCCAAGCCCGGATAACCCGGTTCCTGGCCGAGACAAGCAGCGGAGAAACCGCTTCCCGCAGCGATGCCTGGCTCGGGCTGTTCCAGAAGTGATGCGCCTGGCGCACCAAAAAATCGGCAAGGTCGTTGATTCTTTTGCACTAACTGGGCTAGAATGTGGCCTTTTTCAATCAATTTCCATAGCGTTTGACAACCGGGATAGCATTCAGTACATTGAATTTTAATAGAAGAAAGATGTTTTATTTTTTCGATAATGGGTGTTTTTGTTGAAAATTTGCTGCCCAAAAGTTACTGACATGTGGTGGAGATGTAACAATTGTGCCTGTAGTTATGGCTGGATAGAAAAATTGTAGATATCTTTCTAACATGGGTTGCGAGTCTGTGAATACCAGCGCTGGACGTCGGCAGTAGTCACTTTAAAATTAAAAGAAGAGGAAGCGTTATGAAATTTATGAATATTTTTTTAGTCGTTATCGTTTCAGGTGTGATGTCAGCCTGCACCACGCCGCAAGAAAAGGCTTACGAGTCTCAAACGGCTGTGAACGAGGAAAGGCTCGAGCTCATCGAACAATACAAAACGTGTGCGGAGAAGGCTGAAAAAAACAAGACAGATGGTACAGAATGTGAGAAATATCTAAAGGCTACTGATGCACTCAAGTAGTTCGCCCCCGACGTGCTCCATATTTTCGATCTGTGGCTGGATCCACAAGAGCGTTCCGACATTTTTATAAACAACTGCATGGAAAGAACCTGGACGCTGGTAACTATCCATGACGCTGTCCACGAAAAGATGAAAACCTATGTCAAATACCCACCGCGAAAACTCCAAAGTGAAGGTTACGCGGGTCCGATTAAACTCACGGAGTATCAGCGCCTTAAATACGTCCGTGATTTGCTCGAGAAGGAAGGATTCAAGCTCCCACTGCCAACCGGTAACGGATAGCGTAGTACGTCCCGATATTCATCAACATGCTTTTTGATCTTTAAGCCACGGTCTGTTTATTCTTATTGGGACCGTGGCTTTTTTGCGGAGAGATTAAGAAATGAAATCTACCATTAAATTTTCATTTGTCGGATTTGCCAATCTGCTGCTGGCCGTGGTTATGGTGGCCGCGCAGGCTGCAGAACCGCTGCCATCCTGGAATGATGGAGCAGCAAGAAGCGCGATCGTCAAATTCGTTGACACCGTGACGACGCAGGGGTCGCCGGATTTCGTCCCCGAGCCGGCGCGTATCGCCGTGTTTGACAATGACGGTACGCTGTGGGCCGAGCAACCCATGTACTTCCAACTTCTCTTTGCCATAGACCGTGTGAAAGCGCTGGCGCCAAATCATCCCGAATGGAAGCACAAGGAGCCCTTTGCTTCGCTGCTCAAGGGAGACGTGAAAACGGCGCTTGCCGGCGGCGAGCACGCGGCACTCGAGATCGTGATGGCAACACATGCGGGTATTACCACTGCAGAGTTCGAAAAAATCGCGCGGGGGTGGATCGCAAACGCAAGACATCCGACGACCCAACGGCTATATGCCGAGATGATCTATCAGCCGATGCTTGAGCTGCTGGATTATTTCCGCACAAACGGTTTTAAAACCTTCATTGTTTCCGGCGGGGGTGTCGAGTTTATGCGGGCATGGGTCAATGAAGTCTATGGCATACCGCCTGAACAGGTGATCGGCAGCAGTATCAAGACCGAGTTCAGGATAAACAATGGTGTCCCTGTACTGACCCGCCTGCCTGAAGTAAATTTCATTGATGACAGGGAAGGCAAGCCGGTGGCAATCAACCAGCATATCGGCCGCCGTCCTATCGCCGCATTCGGAAATTCGGACGGCGACTTGCAGATGCTGCAATGGACCGCTGCCGGGGATAGCGCACGATTGGTCGCTTATGTTCACCACACAGACGGCGATCGCGAATGGGCGTACGATCGCAAATCCAGCATCGGCCAACTGGATGAAGGCCTCGATGAGGCGCAAGCGAAAGATTGGCTGGTTATCGACATGAAGAAAGACTGGAAGCAAATCTATCCGGACGAAACGAAGCAGGCAATGCAATAAACAGAAAATCACTAACCCGGGTCTTTCTCGCGACATTTCGCGTGAACCAGTGGCAGGCACATTCCGCACCTCGCGATCGCTGCCACACGGCACAGACCGGGCACAAAACTAAAGCGAATTGTTGATTCCCCATGCAAATACCCAAGTTCATCGTATAATTCATTTTTCTTTAAGCTATCGCCTGTGTAAAGCACCTATGACCGCAAGTAACTCGCTCGCCACCACACGCCAATTAATTGAATTTATTGACGCCAGTCCTACGCCGTGGCACGCTGTTGCGCGCATGCGCCAGCATTTAACAGCACAAAATTACACGGAATTGTACGAAGCTCAATCTTGGCAGCTGCATCCCAATACTGGTTACTTTGTGGTGAGGGAAGAAGCGTCACTGATTGCATTTTGTACGGGCGGCGAAATGACAAACACGCAGTTCCGTATTATCGGCGCACATACCGACTCGCCCGGACTGCGTGTTAAAACCAGTGGTGCGCAGGAAAACGGCGGCTATCTGCGTCTCAATTGTGAAGTATATGGCGGCCCTATATTAGCTACTTTTACCGACCGCGATTTGGCTTTGGCGGGCCGCATTCTGGTGAGAGATGGCAGTGCGCAGGGGTTTTCCAGCAAGCTTTATGACAGTAAAAAAGCATTGGTTCGTTTGCCCAATTTGCCTATTCATCTCAATCGTTCCGTCAACGACGATGGATTAAGAATGCAAAAGCATAAGGATCTGAATTTGTTACTGGGTAGCCTGCATGAGCCCTTATCTGCGAATGATTCATTTAATCAATGGCTTTGTGAAACGACCGCTGTAAAACGAAAAAATCTGCTTGGCTTCGAGCTGTTACCCTATGACATTCAGCCCGGTGCCTTTTTTGGTGCGCATGATGAATTTATCGCCGTGCGCCAATTAGATAATCTGGCATCCTGTCACGCGGCAATTGCCGCATTATTAAGCGCAACGGATTCAACGGCGACGCAAGTGATTGCTTTGTTCGATCACGAAGAGGTTGGTAGCGCCAGCTATACGGGTGCAGGTGGCAGTTTTTTGCAAGATGTTTTGCAGCGCATCCTATACGCTTTCAACGATGAACAAGATGCTCTGGCAAAGACCATGGCGAGAAGCTGGCTAGCATCCGCTGATATGGCACATGCGTGGCATCCGTCGCACAGCGATTGCTATGATGGTTTGCATCATCTAAAAGTGAATCAAGGCTTGGCGTTAAAAATAAACAGCAGCCAGCGTTATGCGACAAATGCCATCGGGGAAGCTTTGTTTATGCAAGTGGCAGAGAAAGCCAATGTTCCGGTGCAAAAATATGTGCACCGCGCCGATTTGTCCTGTGGTTCGACAATAGGGCCCGTTTGTGCAACGCGTTTGGGGATACGTACACTTGATATTGGCGTTCCCATGTGGGCCATGCACAGTGCGCGGGAAAGTTGTGGCGCTCACGATCAGGCGTACTACCTGAATTGGATGCGCGCGTTCCTCAGTCCTGAACAGTGACACCTCTAAGGCTGAATGCATAGCGTTTTAACCGGGCAGAAGCGGTGGTTTGCGTTAAAAACGTATTTCAAGCTGGGGTGCTAAATTGATGCTGTTGGCTGTCTGATCATTGCCACTGGTGCCAACTAACGGATCCATTCGCCTGTTTTCTTCATAGATTGTTTTGGCGCCCCAGCGTACCGTTGGCGATGAAGAATCTGCCGGTTTTCGCCACTCTGGTTCTTCCTTGTCAGTACGATATGCTTCATCACCCCGCGATAATTTCTTGTCAGTAGACTGAAGGTAGAATTCGTCTGGAAAATCCAATTTTAGCGTTGAGTCTGCAATGACAATTGAAGATACTAATAAAAAAAGCACCCATGCTAATCGATATGTGTATGCGAATACGTTGTTATTTATTTGGGCGGTTTGTGCTTGCGTTATCATGTTCATTCTTCCAGTCTAATGAATCAAACCAAAATTTATGTTTGGCTGAAAGCCAGCCTTCTGCATCGCGGGCGGTAATCCATGCATTTAAGTAATTTAACAATTCTTGTTCCCCTTTATTAACCGCCATGCCTGTTTTATAACCAAGCAGCGGTTTGTCTATCGGCACATCAACTTTTTCCGGGTGTTCCAGCGCTAAAAATTGTGGTATCGGTGAAGATGATATCAAAGCATGAATTTTTCCTGCGATGACGGCATTTTTTGCATCGTCGGTTTTGACAAAAGATTTGATTTGTGCCTGATTAAAAATTCTTTTTGCCAGCTTCTCAGAAACCGTATTTGAAACGACGCCTATTGTTACGTTCGCATTGTTTAAGTCATTGAGCGATTCTTTATGTTTGGTTTTATCCATAGAAGCTGCAATCCAAATACCGGCATTTGCATAAGCATTGGAAAAATTAATCCGCAATGCCCGGCTCGGGGTAATTGCCAGCCCTGCGATAATAATATCAACTTTTTTTGTGACTAAAGTATCAATCAAATCTTCCCAATCAACAGCTTTCAATTTAAGCTGAACACCCATATCTTTAGCGAGTTGTTCAGCTATCTGGATCTCAAAACCTGTAAAACCACCGTTTCTATCTTCCATGACCCAAGGCTCTGCTAGCGAGATGCCAACACGCAATTCACCCGATTTGAGCACGCGATTAAATGTGTCTGTATACGCAGAATTTGAGAATAAAATTAACACGATGAAGCAAAATAACAGTTTTACCCGTATCATTCTGAAAACCTCAATTGAATAATATTTAACGTGATTGAACCCAGGGTTTAAGCTTAAAATCTTTTTGAGCATGAAATGAAATAAAAAATGTAGCATCTTGTAAAATGGCGGATAGCCTGGAACTATTGTGTCACACGCTACGGTTAGCAACAAATAAATAAATTCTTATATCGGAAGAATTGTCCTGAAAAATTCAAAATCAGGAAGCGCTCAACAAAGCAGTTCCTTTTTTCCATCGTAGCGCGTTTGTCGCTGAATCATGGTAAATCCTTCGATTGCCTTTACAGTTACCGGCAAGCATGGCGCAATTTACAAGATAGACGATGGCGATACTTGAGAAAGTAACAAGTAATGTTATCTGGAAAATGAAAAGAAAGTGATTTTTATCTTCGCGATAATGTCCTTTGTACCGCATCTTTCCAGCCTGTATAAAGCCTGTCTCGGTTCGAATCATTTATCTGCCCTTCAAAGCGCTTCTCCAAAACCCAGTTTTTAGCAAATTCATCCTGGCTTGGGTAAAATCCGGCCTGCATGCCAGCCAGCCAAGCCGCACCCAATGCGGTTGTCTCAAGAATTCGGGGGCGATCCACCGGAATGCCTAAAATATCGGCTAAAAATTGAATGGCCCAGTTATTGGCCGACATGCCGCCATCCACTCGTAGAATGTGATCGCCCAACCCGCTGCTATCAGGGCAATCGGTATACATGGCTTCCAGTAAGTCGCGTGTTTGATAGGCGACACTTTCCAACGCCGCTTTAGCTATTTCGGCAGGACCACTATTGCGGACGAGACCAAAAATAGCGCCGCGGCATTCGCTATCCCAGTAGGGCGCTCCCAGTCCGGTAAAAGCGGGAACCAGGTAGAGCCGCTGTTCGGGATCGGCTGCTTCGGCCAAGGCTTGGGTCTCACCGGCTTCGCGAATAATTTTCAAGCCATCACGCAGCCATTGCACGACCGCGCCCGCGATAAAAATAGAACCTTCTAAGGCATAGGTTTTTTTGCCGTTAAGTTGATAGGCAATGGTGCTTAATAAACGATTTTTGGAAATAATGCGATGTTGGCCTGTATTGAGTAAGGCAAAACAACCTGTCCCATAGGTGGATTTTAACATGCCGGGAATAAAGCAGGCCTGTCCGATAGTGGCGGCATGTTGGTCTCCTGCGACACCATAAATAGGGATTTCTCGGTCAAACAAAACACCTCGGGTTGTTCCAAAGTCAGCGGCACAGTCTTTTACAACAGGTAAGAGATTCATGGGAATATCCAGTAAGCCGCATATATCTTTATCCCATTGTCCTGTCTGGATGTTGTATAACATAGTTCTGGCGGCATTAGTTGCATCTGTGGCATGAATTTCGCCGCCGGTCAGCTTCCAGATTAAATAGCAATCAATGGTGCCAAAAAGTAGTTTTCCCGCATGGGCCTTTTGCTTTACCCCTTCGACATTATCTATAATCCATTTTAATTTGGTCCCGGAGAAATAGGGGTCACATAGCAATCCGGTCCGTTCAGTCAATAAAGTTTCATGGCCATCCGCTTTGAGTTCCGAGCAGTATGCTGAGGTGCGCCGGTCTTGCCATACAATGGCATTGTATACCGGCTTACCTGTTTCTTTTTCCCAGACTAGCGTGGTTTCTCGTTGATTGGCAACACCGATAGCGACAATGTCTGCGGCTTTGGCATTGGCCCGCGCTATAGCGCTGCGGCAAGTGGCGGCGACGGTTGACCAGATATCGGCTGGATCGTGTTCTACCCAGCCGGATCTGTTAAAGTGTTGAGCAAACTCTTCTTGGGCAATCGCTGCAATTTGCATATTATTGTCAAACAAAACAGCCCGGCTGGAAGTCGTGCCCTGATCAATTGCCAGGATATAGTTCATAATTGCCTTCTTGTTATCTTGATATGAGTAAGTAAATTATTTGAAAATGGTCAAGGCAGGCAGCGCCTCTGTTTAATTTATCTTAAAGATTTTCAAGCATAGCATGTGTCAATAACATGCAGCGATACGAATATTCCCAATTTGGAGTGAAATATGGAACAGTTGAATCAAACCTGGATGATGCTAAAGCTTGGCGGATGGATTATTCTGCCATTGTCTTTGCTAGGGATCATTGCTTTGGCGATTATGCTGGAGAAGGCATTTGTTTATTGGCGTTTTGCACGCCTTTCTAATGACTTATCGCATCTGATTGAAACGGTTGGGTTCAAATGGCAAGATTTGGAGAAAATCCTGTCGGGTCTGGATAAGCGTCATTATTACAAGCGTTTTTTTGAAGTGGTGATTGTCAACAGGCATCAGCCGTCATGGTGGACGGAGTCGCGCGCGGCTGACGAGGCACAGCTAATCGAAACGTCACTTGCACGGCGGCTGTGGGCATTAGAGACGATTGTCACGGCTGCTCCTTTGCTGGGACTGGTTGGTACGGTTATTGGCATGATGCGCGCCTTCAAGGTGATCGGTAGTGATGGAATTGTCAATCCGACAGCGGTAACGGGTGGCGTTGCGGAAGCGCTTATTGCGACTGTTGTGGGTTTGATTATTGCACTGGTGGCATTGTTTGGGTTTAATTATTTTTCCCGCCTGCAGGCCAAAACAATGGATGAAATGGAACGCCTTGGTACGCGGCTGATTGATCACATTCGCTTGGATCAGCAGGAGGAAGCTCATGAGATTGCGTAAATCCAGGGCCGTCAGAAAAGGTCAGATTCAGATTATTCCAATGATTGACGTGATGTTTTTCTTGCTGGCAACCTTCATGCTGGCATCCTTATCCATGCAGAATCTCGATTCGCTGCAGGTCAATCTGCCAGAAGGTAAAGCCGAAAAACTCAGTGCCGAAAAACCAGTTACCCTGACGCTGACAAAAGACAGCGAAATTTTTATCAACCAGACTTCGGTGACTTTGGAAACACTGGCTGCTACACTCAAGCCATTGTTGCAGGAGTCCCAGCAAAGATTAATTGTGTCGGCGGACAACGAGGCACCGCAGGGTGTCGTAGTCCAGGCTATGCTGCGCGCGCGCAGTGCCGGCGCGCAGAATTTTCTCATCGCCGTGCAACATAAGTAACACCGGATGAGTACCGTCAGACCAGAGGAAATTCGACTATGGTGGCCGTTGCCACTGGCAGTACTTGTCTGGTTGATGATCATTTGGGCATTTGGTTTTTTGCTGGGCGAGACAAAAAAAGAAACCGATACGCCGCCGCCAATCGAAGCACGTTTTGTTGAATTGCCGGAATCAGATCGAAGCCAGGAACCTTCACCGCCGTCTCCTAAAGGTGCCCAACCACAGCCTGAGGTATCTAAACCAGCGCAAAAGACACCACCAGTGCCGCGCCCCAGTCCACCCGCACGACCACCAAGCAAGCCCAAAACCATCGAAAAAATCGAGTCATTAAAGTCTTTGCCAGAAAGTGAACAGACTAAGCCAGCAGCGCCGCAATCCGCGCCGACGGATCTGTCGGAATATATCAATCAGGCCAGAGCACGCCAACGTGCAGCAGGAATTGTTGACGGGATTGAAAATACGCCACCGGTTGCTGCGCCTCAGCCCTCTGCTGAAGAACTGAGGCTGGCCAGAATTAAACGTAATTTGCAGGAACCGGGCACCAGTGGAATTTTTCAAATTACCCATATTGGGCCACGCTACGCACAATTTTCTTTTCGTGCCTGGACAACAGGTCAGTCTCCGTCGCGGCGTGTGTTAATCGAAGTAGAAGCCGGGCCGGATGGAGATGTGGAACGTGCCATTATCCGCCGCATGATTGAATTGATCCGTGAATATCATCAGGAAGACTTTAACTGGGAATCACAACGCCTTAACCGCGTCGTCGTGCTTTCTGCGCGTAAACGGGATAATGAAGGTCTGGAAAAATTCTTGATGCGGGAATTTTTTGGTAGCCGATACATGCCACCGCACATGCGATAGTATAGTGATGAGTGATTAATTGATATCGTCAATATTGGAACACTGCCGTCTTCCCTCAACAGAATGGCGATCAGATCGCCTTTTAAGAGCAGTCCGAATGTGCGTTTGCGTGGGAGGTGTTGTCCGGTCATCGCAGAACCTCCCGTTTACGATTACATACTTAGAGGGCAAGGCGCAGTGAAGGTATCCAGTTCAGGTATCCAGTGCATATATGGCACTATTTGCCAGCGCTAAAGACGACATTGGATTCATCTTCAGCACTAAGTACCAAAACGATTTGCGTATCAATTTCAACCAGGTTAAATTCTGAGACATTCCCAATTACAGTCAGGAACTTGTCGGTAATTGAAACCTCCGGGCAAGTCATCAGTTTACTGGTACCGGGTTCGAATCGTATCGAGTTGTTATCCCCGGTGACATAGTTTGCGTTGATCGTGTTGCAATCCGCTACTAAGCTGAGTTTTTTTGCATCTGTAAATGTGATGCTGTAGGTGCCGCCATCCGGAATGGTAAGCGTTTCCTTGGTCGAAGCGTGGTATACGCCGGTAGATATGAATTCGGTGCCAATCACGTCCGCGATGGTCGGATCAGGCAATGTGATGCTCGGCGGCAGTATGGAGTCTGTACAGCTTGCATCCAAATTATGAAGCGATGCTGGATCATTTACAAATGCGCTGACGATGGAAGCGGCGCATGGTGCAAAATCGCCGCGATATTGTACATGATCACTATATTCAAAGGTGATGAGGCGACTGTCGGGCAAACTATCAGTCACTTCTTGATTCTCAACAACAGGTGTGCGCACATCCAATCCACCACCCAGCACGAGTACCGGCACATTAACTGCTGCACTAACATCGCTCTCATCCGTGAGTCTTTCTACATTGAGCGTTTTACATTGGGGAACATACGATAGAGCAAATACTTGTTCTGCGAACAGTGCAAATTCGGAATAACCGGTTGTATCGTAATTCAGTTCGCGTTGTGGCGGATCATCTGAGCAAACCATTGCAGCGTGCATAAACCAGGCAACAAAAGATTCTTCTGCAGTGGTGTTTGTAACTTCATCACCAATTACAGAAGTAAACAAGCTTGCGTTACCGTTACGCAATTCTGATAACATAAGCGGGATGCTAGGACGTATACCGGATTCCGTATATATCTCTTCAAGATATACGGCCAGTACTTCGGGCGTGACTTTAATTTCAAAACTGCTACCGTCTGCCGCAGTATACGTTGCTGAAATGGGTTCTTTCTGAACGCGTGCAAAGGCATCGTCCAACAGCGAATCCGGACTTCCAAGCTTGGCTGTACACGTTGCATCCTCAGCACATAAGGTTAGCAGTGTGTTGATGGCCTGTTCAAGGACTGGGCCAGTACCCTGTACCCACGACACCTTGGACAAAGCAGCGGCGCCATCTAAAATAGCAGCCTCAAGAATGTCGGGGTGGCGCTGCATTACATGCTGACCAAGTTGCGCGCCGTAGGATTCGCCGTAGAACAGGATTTGATCGTATCCGAGTGCCTCGCGCACCGCATTGACATCATCGGCGTTGGCGAAATTGGTGAATGCATTGATATTGACACCTTGTGCGGTATAGGCATCCACACATGATTGGTAGGCGCTTCGCGTGCGTTCAAGCTGCGTTTCAAAATCCAGTCCGGTGATTATAGGTGATTTCTCGATTTCGTCAGCTTCTTCACAGACAAGCGTAGGTTCGCTGAATTGTGTGCCGCGCTGTGAGAATAGTACAAAGTCGCGCGTTTCCAGCATATCTAATACCGGCGTAACCGCCTCTGGGTCCTCTGGGGCATTTATTATATCCAGCTCGCTGGAAATGGAGGCTTGATCAAGACCGAGATTAATTAACAAACTGCCACCGGGGCCGCCATCCATGAAGAAGAGGGGCGATCTGTTCTCGCCGTTACCGGTGGCAAAAATACGCACCACAGCCAATCGAATCTCACCATCTGTGCGTCCGTCATGAAATTCCGGGACAGTGACGTAGCCGCATTCGTAGGCAAGTTCAATCGTCACGTCAGTAAAACAGCCGTCGATTGGTACATATCTGGGCAGTTGACTATCCTGAGCAACTGCAGTTGTTCCGAAAAACAGGTGAATAATTATTGCAACAATGTATTTCAATCTCATGGGCCTTCATCTCATAATCGGCGATGTGATCTGGTTGTTCTTGTTGGTGAATCATGTCATTTCCCAGCAAATTATACGTAAAAATGTAGCAAACTCAAACAACAAAGTTACTAACCATTTGGTTTGGTCAAACGCTATATCGGACAAATGAAAGCGGCAGAAATCAAACGAAATTTTTTAAACAGCATTCCGGAAGGATTCAATAATAATATGGTTACATCAGTATTCCATCTTTGGGTTCAAGGGGGGCTGGAATAGAGGATTCTCCAAGCTGTTGGCGCAAGTCAATCTCGATATTTCGGCAAATCGTTGACATCGGTACATCTTCTAATTTGTTTTCAAAAGGCTCTTCTGTTCTGCTTCCGATTCGTTCGGTGATGGTAAATATTGTCGCTAAGAGCGTATAGATTGGAATCGTTACCCAACCAAGATGCTGAACAAGTCCGAATGGCAGCAAAAATACAAAAATCCATACAAAGGATTTGGTAAAAAACGCATATTGGCGAGGCAAAGGGGTTGTTTTAATTCGTTCGCAACGTCCCTGGCTGGCAAAAAATGCTTTAATGGATTCCATGAGTCCCAACACATAGGGTCGCTGCTTTATCCATCCCGATTGATGGAGTTCGTGCAACCGCCGGGATTGCCAGTGGTTTAAAATTGTTGCCTTGTTTGCGGCCGTTTTGATCTGTAGATATTCTGCATCCGACAAGAAAGGTTTTAGGGCTTCCCATTTTTCTTCTTTGCGTAATTGCAAGCGAAGCGCGTTAAGAAAAGCCAGATGCCGATAGATGAGTTCACTGTGTATCGCTGAAATATCTTGGTGATTTTGCTGCAATTCTTTGGGCGGCTGGATGTATCCTGTAACCTGACATGCAAAATTCCGGGAAGCATTTGTTAAATCGCCCCAGGCCGTCCGTGCTTCCCAATACCGGTTATACGCCTCATTATTTCGGAAACCCAGCATAATTGCGACAGCAATTCCAAAAACGCTAATTTCAGCATCGGGGAAAGCCATCTGTTCAAAGAAAAACAAAATATTCAGCGCACAAACAAGATAACCATAAACCAGGTAAAATAAAATATTCCATCCATCAACTTGGATAATCCATTTAAGGCGCATGGTTCGTCTGACAATCATGGGTTAATTTCCTGTATTTCTGGCCGGGTACTGCTCCAGTAAGGTTTAGTCGTTTAGGCTAAGCCCGGATTGTAAGAATCAATTTGCACGAATCCGGCATGTCTCTCGCCGCCAGCGACTAGCACATTCCTGTTTCAATTTTTTTGGCACGCAATTATTCTAAAGCTGTTTCTGGAAAAATATAGTATGACGTACCATAAATGACAGTTTGCCACGCTACAGGTGGTTATTCAGACAAAGACCGTATTTTTGCTAAATGCCGTGCTTCATGTTCAGCGCCCAGCAAACTGGCCTTGGGATTGGTGATAACATAAACCGGAATGTCACGCATTAGCACAGAAAACCGTCCCTTATCAGAGAATGCCCGCATAAATCCACCTGATCTCAGTGTATCGATGATCTTTGGCGCAATACCGCCTGCAATGTACACACCATTGCGGCATAGACCTGCGAGTGCCAGATTGCCGGCATATGCGCCATAAATTTCAGCAAATAATTGCAGTGATTGAATAGCAACCGGGTGTTTATCTTCCTGCGCAAGTTTTGAGACTGCAGCACCACTGTCTTCATTTAAATCGATTGGCGTGGATTCGGTCAATGTAGCTGAATTTGTGTGCAGGTATTTAAATATACTGGTTAACCCTGACCCGGATAACACGCGCTCAACGGAAACATGGCCAAATTTGTATTGCAGCGCTTCAAGTAAGCCGATTTGCAGTTTGTTGGCGGGTGCAAAATCCATATGTCCAGCTTCCGTCGATAAGGGTATATAGCGGTTTTCCTGCCAGGTAAGCCAGGCAGCACCCATGCCGGTGCCGGCGCCCAATACGACGCGCATTGCCTGGGCTTGTGGATTTCCTGTTTGCAGCGTTACCAGATCGTTTGTTGGCAAGGTTTCAATGGCGAATGCAACGGCTTCAAAATCATTAATAAGTTTAACGTCGGCAATAGAGAATGCTGCTGAAATTTCTGCGGCATCAACCTGCCAGGGCAGGTTGGTTAGTTTTGTTCGCTGTGCGACGATTGGGCCTGCGAATGCAAGGCATGCCGCAACCGGATGGCTGGCTGCATTTTCTGCGCTGGATTTATTCAGGAAATCTTTGAGTATGTCTCGAAAAGAAGTATAGTCGCGACTGTCATAGCGATGCGTGAACTCATAATATTTTTTCCCTTCGCTGAATGATGCGAGCTTCAAAAGGGTTTTTGTGCCGCCGATATCACCGCTAACTAATGTTTGGTTCATTGATTGGCCCAACGGTTCGCCGTATCCTGACGATAAAACAGCGCTAGCTGCTCATATACAGAAGGAAAATGCTGTTTTATTATTGATGGCTTGGTAAAGAAAACTTCGCTTAACACGGCGAAGAATTCTGCTGGACTCTCGGCAGCATAAGGATCAATAATAGTCGTTTCACCGAGAGTTACCTGCTTGCAGAAATTCGAATAGGCCTTGCTGAATATTTCACGCCAAGCTTGCGCACTCATATTTGCGTGCAAAAAAGGGCAGCCATTGGCGCCTTCATGCAACATATCGAGCTTATGTGCAAATTCATGAATCACCACATTGTAACCTGATTCAGTGCTGAATCCTGCCGCATCTTGCCATGAAAGTATGACTGGGCCAGCAAGCCAGGATTCGCCTGCAACAATTTGACGTGCATGATGTACGATGCCATCTGTATCAGCATAATCGTAGTCAATGATAAATTTACCTGGATATACAATAATTTCTACCCAGTTATCATAGTAATCAAGATCGAGCTCCAAAATTAGAATACAGGCCTGTACTGCAATTATGACGCGCATTTCGTCGGTGATTGTCAGGTCGTGAGCACCCGAGATTTGTTTTTTATGCAGGAACAAGATAACGTTTTGTTGTAATCGTACTATTTCGTCAGGTGAAAGGCCATGAAGAAATTTTATTTGTGCCAATACTTTTTGCCACAGATCTGGTGGTAAAGATTCATGCTTAAGAATACGATCACGCTGCCAGTTTTTCAGACGCCATGACATAGAAAATCCCCTCACAATATTTGGCTTAATTATTCTAGAAGCCGCAGTTGGCCACGCTATATACCGAATAACATAATGATATTTGCATTGTTATGACGCTTCTTGTACATGACCATAACTCAAAGAAGGCAACATACATCACAGTCATCCGGCTGCGGTTTTAGGATGATGATTGTAAAAGATAGACGAAGTTTCAATCAATCGATTATATTAATCCAGATCGTATTGCAGTGATTAACTAAAATTTGTAATCTATCTGTTTTAGCGTCTTAACCCTTGCTTTTGTTGGCAGGCTTTCAGCCAAAGGATTAATGCGCTATAGTGAGTTAAAAAAATTAGCGTTAAAGGAAAATAAATGCCAAATCGTTTCAAGGACAATTCTCAGCCAATCGGCCACGCACCGATAGGTAGGCAAAATCGTATTACCGGTGGTGAACCCGCAATGGTCGTGAGCAATATTGAAGACAGCAATCTCACGCACTCTGTTAATTGCTGTATTAACGCAACGATGATAGATCGTGTGCAGCGCCGGGAAATACCATGCTCGAATAAAGATCAGCCAGCCAGCGAAAATACCAGGATTATACTGGCCTTTTCTGTTGCTACGCGCAACATTCCTTTGGTGCGAATGCCGGCTTCCGGATAAAGCCATCTGAACCGTATTCATTTGAGTGACTTTTTAATGCGGAAAGGATATCAATATTGTGGTAAATATTAAAAGGACGCGCGATATTTTGCTGAGAAGAACACGCCTAGAAATTGATAATATTGTTGCTGAGTTGCGCGCGCTGCGTGTTGCTTCGCTGGAAAATCGGCAGCGGCACGACAGGCCGCCTAGACTTCCTTCGCGTAAAATACTAATGGGCGTCGCAGAGGGGTTGAGTGCCGCCTTGTTTCCGAATCGTCTAGGTTCGTCAGATTTAGCCGATGAAGGTATCGATCATTATGTTGGATACACGCTGAATGGGATGTTGCGTGAGTTAATGGTGCAAATTCAACACGAACTGCATTATAACTCCGGTTTGGAAATGCTTAGCACTGAAGATCGTGAGCGGTCAGTCGCCATTACCCAGGCATTTGCTAAGCGATTACCCAAAGTCCGGTCTCTGCTGGATACAGATATTATTGCGGCTTATGAGGGTGATCCGGCGGCACGCAATGTCGATGAAGTATTGGTCTGCTATCCAGGGATCGCAGCGATTACCCATTACCGGCTTGCTCATGAATTACATCAACTGGGCGTACCATTGATTGCGCGAATGATATCCGAGATTGCGCACTCAATTACCGGTATCGAGATTCATCCCGGCGCACAGATCGGCGGTAGTTTTTTCATTGATCATGGGACGGGCGTCGTTATAGGCGAGACTGCGATTATTGGCCAGAATGTGCGGCTGTACCAAGCAGTAACGTTGGGTGCCAAGCGTTTTCCGGTTGATGACAATGGTACGCTGGTGAAAGGTAATTTACGGCATCCAATTGTTGAAGATGATGTGGTTATCTATGCGGGCGCGACGATACTTGGGCGTATTACTATTGGACGCGGATCAACGATTGGCGGTAATGTCTGGTTGACACGCAGTGTGCCGCCAGGCAGCAATATTTCACAAGCCCAGATGCGCCAGGAGGCTTTCGAGAGTGGAACAGGGGTTTAATAAAACATCGTCAGCGGGCTGAAATGATGTCGATAAAAACTATCCTTACCCGCGACGGTAGCGAAAATTGCTTTGGGTGCGGAATCAGAAGCAAGAGAGCAGGATTGGCCGAATGTTGTCGCTTTTATTATTGGCATATTTGTAGCGGCTCAACCTGATTCAGTTTGGCAGTGTTGAAGTGCCAATCGCCAAAGCGCGCATGGCAGCTTTTGTTCAGCGATCAACCAATGCCACGGTTCCTGCGCGCCTTGAAAAGACTGGGCTTGTAACTAAACAGCATGACAGGTTGCGTTGAGGCCCATTTTATTCAAAGATTCCTGAATCTCTGTTTGGTAGATAGGGTTCATCACGAGCACAATGTCCGGCTGATATGTCTTTAGAAATTCAGGGCTGACAATTTCTTGCCCCGAGCCCGCGACAAATTTTCCTTGTTTATGAGGATTGATGTCTACAATATATTCGACTTGCCCTGATGACTTCATCACGTTTAGAAACGTTACCCCTTTGGAACCAGCACCCCAAAGCACCACTTTTTTGTTAGTTTGAGCATGCTGATTCAGTTGCTTTTTCCAGTAGCTGACTTTTTCTTGGTAATTGGTGGCGAATTTGGCGGCGGCAGTTGCTAACCCGGTATTTTTGGGCAGGTTAAAGCGTGCCGGTTCAAAATCTTGGGTTGTGGGGTTGAGTTTTGCCTCAATGCCGAGAAATTGGCCGTCAAATGCGCTCTCTTGCCCCAGTTCAGTGTATCCATTCTTGGAGAATGCATAGGAAAGTGAGTTGCTGGTAAAATATGAGCAATGCTCATAAATTAAATCCCAGATCCCCATATCTTTAAGTGTAAAAGCACCGTCAGGCACTTCAAAAAATACAATTGATTCAAGGCGGTCTCCAATGGCTTTCTTAACCGTATTAAGTAATGCGGCTGGGTATTGTATGTGTTCTAACACATGACGGCAGCAAATGAGATCAGCGCCATAGCTTGAGTATTTGTCAGAGTAAAAATCTTTAATAACCGAAAAATTTTTCTGTGACTGGCCGTCCCGGTTGTCTTCAAAACTAGGGTCAAAACCAACGCCGGTATTGTTACCTAGCTTACACAAGGCTTTTAGAAAGTCGCCTTTGCCGCAGCCAATTTCAATTATGTCTTTGCCATGTAATGAAAACTTGTCGATTAAGCCTTGAGCTAGACTGTCTGCATAGTCTTGAAACCGGGGTGAATAGTGCAGGGAATTCTCGTAATCGGGATCATAATCCATTCTATCGGGATCAAAATCCTGATTGAAAACATGTCCGCAATGATTGCAAAATACTAAATTCATGGTGCCGGTGGAAGCAGCGACTGCGTCCTCCTTCGCGTTCCACAATCGATTGCAATGTATCGGGATATTATTGATTTTTATCAGGGGTGTGCAGTTTTGTGTATCGCATACCACGCACCGTGTGTCTGATCCAGAATTAGCAGCATTTACTTGGGTATTATTCATTTTAACTATCCGGCATGCATTCCCAGTGTTTGGATCTCTGGATTCATCCCCATTGAGTTTAAATCTCTGACGATTTCATCTTTATAAATGGGATTCATAATCACAACAAGATCGGGTCTGTACTCTTTCAGAAAGCTTGGCGCAACAACCAGCTGACCTGTGCCGGCCATATAGGTCTTTTGTCGGTGAGGATTGATATCGACGACATATTCAATTTCAGAAAATATTTTCAGCCTTGTTAAGAAAGAAACACCTTTAGACCCAGATCCCCAGACCACGATCTTTTTTGGATTAGTGGGTTGCTCTTTTATGAGCTGTTTCCAGGGGGACATGGTTTCATCGTATACTTTCTGAAATCCTTCGACGAGCTGTGCCGCTTGGATTTTATTTTCGTCGGCCCAAGGAGTTACTGTAACTTCTTTGTTGGTATGTCTTGCTTCGATGATAAGATATTGCTGATCATACTCAGATCGTACATCAAGTACTTCAAAGCCGCATTTTTCAAACAAATGCCTTAGCGAATGGGCGCTAAAGTAAGAACAGTGTTCGTAATAAATGTCTTCAAATAGGCAATTTTTTAGAATAATGTCCGCATTGGGTACTTGGAAATAAATAAGCGTATCTTTTGCGCCTTCCAAAGAACGCTTGATAATATTCATGAATTCGTATGGATTTGGAATATGTTCCAAGGTCATCCGACAACAAATCACATCCCCTTTTAAATCGGCGTATTTTTCAGAATAATAATCAGCGATGAACGACGTGTTCTCATTTTTTGATTCGCCGTTGTCAGTATAGGCAGGATCGACGCCAATTCCTGAATTACCGCCCATGCGACAAATTTGATTTAAGAATTCACCTTTGCCACAGCCAATTTCAATAATTTTTTTGCCATGAACATCATATTTATCGATAAATTTTTGTGTGGTACTCTCCAGCCATTTCCTGAAAGTGCCTGAATAATCCTGGGCCTCCTGGCAATCTTCGGAATAGCCCATGAGCTTTTGCTCAAAAGCCCGGTTGGAAATGAAGCCACAGGAAGGGCAAAACTTAAGCGAAATTCTTCCTGTTGGAAAGTCAAGGGCATCTTTCTTGGTGTATATATTCATGACACTATGCACCGGAACCTTTTCCATGGAATGAAAAAGTTCCATGCCATCACATAAACAGTTCGGGCATCTGTCCGCTTCCAATTTGTCTAGCATTGCATTCACGATAAGATTCTCATTTATTTAACCACAGGTTCCGGTACAGGGATGATGAATTTTCCCCCTTTTTCAGCGTATTCTTTTTGTTGCTCCATAATTTCTTCAGCAAAATTCCAGGCCAAAATTAAAACATAGTCTGGCATTTCTTCAATCAGTTTTTCCGGAGGTAAAATCGGCTGGTGCATGCCTGGCATGTATTTGCCCTGTTTGTGCGGGTTTTTGTCAACGACGAAAGCGACGGTGTCAGTGCCTATGCCAAAGTAATTTAGCAACGTACTTCCTTTGGCCGCAGCGCCATAGGCTGCGATAGACTTGCCTTGGTCTTGCAGGTCTTTTAATACTCTGTTTAGGGATACTTTGAGGTTTTCAACTTTATTGGCAAAATTTTGGTAGTACTCAAATTTGTCAATTTTTAAGTCTTTCTCCATTTGCAGCATTTCTTTAACCTTGGCGCTTACATTTTCAGTTTTTTCTATGTATAGCCTTAAAGAGCCACCGTGGATACTGATTTCCCTGATGTCATTTAGGTATAATGAATGAGATCTGAAAAGGTTGTTCAGTGCAGTGACTGATAAGTAAAGTAAATGCTCGTGGTAAATGGTGTCAAATTCGCAATGATCGATAAGCTCTTTGATGTAGGGGACCTCGATCACTGCCTGGCCAGAATCCTTTAAGAGAATGCCAATGCCCTCAACAAATCCATTGGTGTCAGGAACATGCGCTAGTACATTATTGCCATGAATGATATCAGCCTGTCGACCTTCTTCTTTTAGCTTAATGGCCAGCTCTTTGGTGAAAAATGTTTTTAAGGTTGGTACGCCGACTTTTTCTGCGGCCTTGGCGGGGCCTTCTGCAGGATCAATGCCCAGTACGGGAATCCCTTTTTCCACATAATTTTTTAATAAGTACCCATCGTTACTTGCGAGCTCAACCACCAAACTACTGGCGTTTAGATTTCTCTTTTCTATGAGTTCGAGGGCATTTTTTCTTGAGTGCTCAAGCCCAAAAGCCATAAAAGAAGAAAAATAGGGGTAATCTTCACAGAATAATTTTTCCGGAGGGACAGTCTCAAGGATTTGAGAAAGCCCGCAGTTTTCACAGAAAGTTACTTCTAAAGGAAAATAAGGTTCGTCTTCTTCATTGAGCTGTTTTTCGGTTAGGATTCTATCGGAGAGTGGTGTTTTCCCGAGGTTTAAAAAAGTCTTGAGGTTGGAACTTCCACAGGCTCTGCAGGCAGTAATTCTGTTTTTCAATTTAAACTCCTTATGCTTCTACCGGGTCTTTGATCCAACGGAAATCTTGACCCAGTTTATTTTCTGCAATCAGATCTTTTATATGCGCGATTCGCTTGTACTTTGGACCTTCAAAATCGTCCAGTGTAATATTTGACTGTTTGTATGCCTCGAAAAGTTGCTCGATTCCCCGGCGGGCAGTCCATTGGGGTTTATAGCCATGCAGACTTCTGGCAATCTTATCGCAATTAACCCGGTAGCAACGCTTATCGGGACCAGCTGAAGGGGCAAAGCTTACTTCGCAGCCGGGAACAATATCTTTCACAATTTCTGCAATTTCTTTGATCGTGTAATTCTCGGTGGTGGTTCCTACGTTGTAAGAGTTGTTGTGAATTTCCTCGAGCGGCGCATGGAGTACAGCAATATATGCACGAGAAATATCTTCGACGTGCACAATAGGCCTCCAAGGTGTGCCATCACTTTTAAGATATACTTGTCCGGTGGTGAATGCCCAAGCTGTTAAGTTGTTGGCGACTAAATCAAACCGGATTCTTGGAGATAATCCGTAGGCGGTAGAAGCTCTTAAGTAGGTTGGGTGAAATTTGTCATCAGCCAGATCGGTCAGGGCTTTTTCTACGGCAACCTTGGAAAAGCCATAAGGTGTGACTGGATTAAAGACCGAGTTTTCATCAAGAAAATTAGAACCGGAAGCACCGTAATTACTACAGGAAGAGGCAAATAAAAACCGCTCGACTCCGACTCTTTTTGCAAGCTTGGCGATATGAATAGAACCTTTTTCATTTATATCGACAGTCAAATTGGCGTTAAAATCACCCAGCGGGTCGTTAGATAGCCCGGCAAGATGGATGATGGCATTTACGCCTTCGAGATCTTCTATATCAATGTCTCGAACGTCCTTAAGAATAGTGGTTATTTCAGGGACTTTTCCGGTGAAAGTGCATTTTTCATATAAGTCCGTGTCGAGCCCGATAACTTCGTGCCCTTCTTTCTGCAACATAGGAACCAGTACGCACCCAATGTAACCTCTAGATCCAGTAACCAATACTTTCATTTAGTCCTCCCATGTTTTCCAGGGAGCAGTCCCTGATTGCCAATAATTTTCTAAAATGTGTTTTTCTCTAAGCGTATCCATGCATTGCCAGAAAGAGGTGTGGCGATAGGCCATTAGCTGCCCGTCTCTGGCCAGTCCTTCTAAAGGTTCTTTTTCAAATTGGGTATGGTCCCCTTCGATGTAGTCAAACACCTCGGGTTCTAAGATAAAAAAGGCGCCATTGATCCAGCCTTCGCCTGTTTGCGGCTTCTCGGAAAATTCCATCACCCGATCGCCATCAAATTCCAGATGCCCGTACCGGGCAGGCGGACGAACTGTTGTAAGGGTCGCTAGTTTACCATGAGATTTATGGAATTTAAGTAGTTCGTCGAGGTTGACATCGGATACACCGTCGCCCCAGGTAAGCATAAAAGTTTCGTTGCCCATGAATGGCTGAAACCTTTTAATGCGGCCGCCTGTGTTGGTTTTCAGTCCGGTCTCGATCAAATGGACATTCCAGTCTTCTTTATGCGGGTGGTTGGACCGTTGAACCTGACCAGAAGTCATGTCTACAGAGATGTTGCCTTGTAAGCCACTATAATCAATAAAATATTTTTTAATCATTTCGCCTTTGTATCCGAGCGCGATAAAAAAATCTTTGTGACCATAGTGAGAATATGACTTCATGATATGCCATAAAATAGGTTTGCTTCCGATTTCAACCAGAGGCTTCGGCTTGATTTCAGTTTCTTCGGCTAGGCGGGTACCATATCCACCCGCCAATATTCCAACTTTCATGTTGATCTTTTCCTGTTTAGCTAAGATTGAGATTATAAAGTGAATTTGTGGTTCATATACTTGTAATTACAGAATAATATAGTGTTTAGTAACGGTTGGTCTGCGGGAAACTTGAGTGATAAGTTAATTGTTTCGGCTGTGCTTAGCGATCATTTTTTAATGTCTTTTCCCAAAATAGCCGAACACTAATTCAATATAATGAAATAGTGCCTTTCATTATCCGGAGCCAAAGAAGTGTTATTGAATTCATGGTTCAGTATTCTCTGGCTGCATCAATATATACAGAGGTTTTTTCAACATATGCATTGATGGGCGTCCTTGTTTAAGTGAAGCGGTTAATGAAAATCCGCTAGCTAAAGATGTGACGAGAACTTGCGCCAATACATTTTTAGCGGAGAATATTAAATATCTGTCACTATAATAACGAGAGGGCTTGGCTAAATTAACCTGATCAAGCCAATACTAAATTTACCATAAAATGCAAGAAAATAATGAAGCAGTGTATTTCAAGTTTGTGGTGGTAATTATAGAGAAAAATCAAAATAAAACAGTAGTAATCCTGCTATAAGTTTTTTATTTTTTTGTTAGGTGTAAACGCACGAATATAAATATTTCCATGCTGGCAACCAATTGACGTGAATGATCGAGTCCTGTGAGCAGTCTTATTGGACAGACGGTGTGAACGCATTCGGCATGAGTACCCACATTTTTCCTGTCTGTTTCATTTTTCCTGCCTGATTTTCAGCTTC
Organism: Nitrosomonas sp.; assembly: GCA_021604405.1. Taxonomy (GTDB): domain Bacteria; phylum Pseudomonadota; class Gammaproteobacteria; order Burkholderiales; family Nitrosomonadaceae; genus Nitrosomonas. Next base: position 50,180 of record BQJA01000006.1, read on the forward strand.
TGACCCAAATCCCCAGAAGAAATCTGCGCGTACATTCCCTTTGATTGCATTGCCGGTGTCTTGAGCCACCATTAAACGTTGTAATGGCTTTTGTGTATTAGGCCAGGTTGTGGCAAGGAAAACGGGCGCACCCTGAGGTATGGCACGTGGATCAATGGCGAGACTTCTGCCCGCCGTAAGTGGAACGCCCAATGCGCCCAATGGACCGGAAAGGCCTTCAGGCAGCTCGCGAAAGAAGATGAATCGAGAATTTTGCTGTAGCAGATTGTCAAGTTTCTCCGGATTTTGTTGGCCCCAATGTTTGATGCCCTGCATCGAAGCTTTTTCCAGTGGAAGTTCACCCTGTTGCACTAAAAGTTTTCCAATAGAACGATAGGGGTGGCCATTATGTTCGGCATAGCCAATATTCAAGATTTTACCGTTCTCAAGTGCTATTCGGCCTGACCCCTGGATTTGCAGAAAAAAAAGTTCTACTTTGTCATCAACCCATAAAAATTCATAACCGTCTAACAAATCAGGATTATTCATTATTTCAGCGCGCGTGTAAAAAGGAATTACGTTACCCCCATTTAGGCGTCCGCGAAGATTCAAATCCTTGATTTCTGGGTACACGGTGCCTAAATCGATAACCAGCAGTTCGTCTGGTGCTTTATAAAGAGGAAAGCGATACTGGTCGGAAGGCTTTCGGCTGCCTTGCAGTAAGGGCTCGTAGTAGCCGGTAATTAACCCGTCGGCACTGTTATCAGCATTTAATATCTGATATGGAACAAAATTTTTCTCAAAAAAATCTATTAATGTGGCATTATCGGGCTGTATTAATGAAACAGCAGTCGTACAATTTTTTTTCCATATCGGTTGCTTATTTAAAACAGTGCAACTTTGTAGAAATGCTTCCCATGCTGGAAAAATATCGTCATTTGGCCAGTCAGCCAGTTCAGACCAATCAGCTGCTTTAAGGTGGGGCATGGCTGGTGTCGGTTGTGGCAGTGTCGCTGTCGGCTCTATGGATTTTTCCGAGGACTCTGTTGTAACAGGCAGAGTCCGGGTTTCCGGGGAGCAAGCATTCAGCAACAGTGTCAATACAAGCGCAAGAAGACTGAATTGTTTTTTCATTTAATTTCTGGCTAGAAGTTGTATTATGAAAATTTGATAACTAATTATTAAACAAAATTATGTGGGTAATAGCAATAGAAGCAATCTTGGCGCTGGGTTTATTCATTTTTATTATTTGGTGGACCATGTTCTCAGGTAATAAAAAGAAAAGAGATGATGATCGCAAATAGCCGGATGCTTATTACTAAACAGGATTATCAATGTCAATGAATTGGTGATTGACGCCAAATTTCTGGGCAATATGTTCACCTAATGCTTGTACGCCATAACGTTCTGTTGCATGGTGTCCTGCTGCAATAAATGCGGCGCCTGATTCACGTGCTGCATGGACTGTCTGCTCTGAAATTTCACCAGTGATAAATGCGTCAACGCCACGATGAATCGCTTCATCAAAGTAGCTCTGCGCGGCGCCAGTGCACCATGCGACATGACGGATTGGTTTGTCTGTCTCGCCGATAATCAAAGGATCGCGCGATAGCTTCTTGGATATCTTAGCGCCCAGGTCTCCTAGAGTAATGGGGCGCATTAATTTACCCTGAACGACGATATTCTGTTCACCGAAGCGGTTTGTTTCAATAAAACCAAGTTTACGGCCTAGTTGTGTGTTGTTACCCAGTTCCTGATGAGTATCTAGGGGTAAATGGTAGGCGAACAAATTCATGTCGTGCGCGATTAATAGTGCGATACGGTGGCGTTTTATACCAGTGATTCGTTCATTTTCTCCGCGCCAGAAGTAACCGTGATGGACGAGCACGGCATCTGCCTTTGCGGCTGCGGCAGCATGCAGAAGATCGAGGGAGGCGGTAACGCCACTGATTACGGTATGAATTTCGTTGCGCCCTTCCACTTGCAGTCCATTTGGGCAATAATCGCGAAAACGGGAAATGTCCAGCAGCTGGTTTAGATAATTTTCGAGCTCATTTCGATACATCGGGTATTCTCTTATTTTTACAATTTTATATTTTGAACAATAAATAAAGAATATGCATAGACTTTGGTTAATTTTTGCGCAGACCGTAACAGTGCTCTTCGCAATATACTTTGTTGTCACCACGCTGCGTCCTGAATTATGGCCATGGAGTCCACGCGGTACATTTCTAACAATTAAAGAAGCTGTTCCTATTGGAGCAGAGAAAACCGATAGCTATAACTCGGCCGCAGAAACGGCCATGCCATCCGTGGTCAATGTGTTTACTAGCAAAGAAGTGAAGGAACTGCCTCAGTCATTGCTGAATGATCCCACATTTCAGCGGTTCTTTGGGGATCGTTTTTTTGAGTCACTGCCCAGACGTACTTCGAGTCTTGGGTCTGGTGTTATTGTAAGCCCAAAAGGCTACATTTTGACGAATCATCATGTTGTGGAGGCTGCAGATCAAGTGGAGGTTGCGCTGGTTGATGGCAGAAAAGCTAAAGCACGTATTATCGGCTCTGATCCAGGGACTGATCTTGCGGTATTGAAAATAAATTTAAAAAATTTGCCGGCCATTACTTTTGGTCAATCAGATGAAGTTAAGGTTGGTGACATTGTTCTTGCGATGGGAAATCCATTTGGTGTTGGTCAGTCAGTAACAATGGGTATCGTTGGTGCATTAGGAAGGTCGCGGGTTGGTATCAATACGTTTGAAAATTTTATTCAAACAGATGCGGCTATCAATCCAGGCAATTCTGGTGGGGCATTAACGGATACATCAGGTAATTTGATTGGAATCAATACAGCAATCTACTCTCGCACTGGCGGCTCGCTTGGCATTGGCTTTGCCATTCCGGTAAATGTAGCTAAGCAGATCATGGCGCAGATTCTTGAGACGGGCAGCGTGACGCGTGGCTGGCTTGGTGTCAGTATGCAGGATATGACGCCAGAATTGGCGGAATCATTTGGGCTGGATAATCTCAAAGGGGTGTTGGTGGCGAGTGTACTAAAAGATGGCCCTGCAGATAAGGCGGGCATTAAGCCGGGGGATATCTTGATAGCCGTAGGTGATAAGGCGGTGGAAAATTCCTCTGAAATATTAAATTTGGTCGCAGAATTGCCACCGGGTGATACCGTAAACCTCACTATTTTGCGTGATAAAAAAGAAAAATCAATTCGGGTTAAAGTAGGTACGCGCCCGGAATAAATGTAACAGATGTATTGCTGCGGTATTCTGGGTATCTGTTGGGCTTATTTTGACTGACTGCATCAGAAAAATTTTGCATAGTTTTTTGTACAGATAATTAATAAAAAGAAATTATATCAATGACCACATCACCGTCATCAGCTAACAGACTAATCGTCAGATTGAATCACTGGTTTAATAGCAATATTTTTTCGCTGGGACGTGAAATGCGGCTTTCGTATTTGCCGCCACTCATGGTTTATGCTGCTGCAGGCATTTCAGGTTTGACAGGAATTGTTGGCACCTTCTACGTGAAAGAATATTTAGGCCTTTCTGCAGAATTTTTAGCGATGCTTGGATTCTGGATGATGTTACCTTGGGCGTTGAAAATGCCGCTCGGCCACCTGGTTGACCTGATGTGGCGATGGAAAAGTTTACTCGTATACCTTGGGGCTGGTTTAATTGCGCTGAGTATATTGATTATGATTGGATTACTGGGATACACAGAGTCTATGCGTGCCATGGCATCTGTAGAAACCTGGTATGTTTCAGCAGCTTTGCTTGCACCAATTGGTTATGTGCTGCAGGATGTGGTCGCGGACGCCATGACGGTCGAAGCGGTGCCAAGAGTCGATGCTGATGGGAACAAGCTCGATCTTGATAAGCGCAAGCAAATGCACGTTACCATGCAGACTTTGGGGCGTGTAGCTATTATAGGCGGCGGAATTTTAGTTTCGTTAGCAAATGTTTTTTTGTTAAGAGATGCCGCTTCTTTGCCTGATTCGGAAAAGGCGGATATTTATTTGTTCGTCTATCAACTTGCACTGATTATTCCTTTAGTTTCAATTATTGGTGTGGTTTTTGCGGCCTGGCTGCATCGGCGCGATATGGCGCGGTTCATGGTGCAGGGTTTTAGTCAGCAGGAAAGCGAATCGTTACTCGGCATTCACGTCGAGCCTCCACCAATTAACTGGTGGATACTTGGTGGTGGATTAATTTTTACTGTTATGTCATTGAGTATTGGGCTTAGTCGATTGCCAAATGGTGAAGAGATTATTTTTTGCTTGTCCATGGCAATTGTACTTTTTCTGATGTGGCGGCTTGTTGGAGAACTTGAACCAGAAGCGCGTAATGTGTTAGTAGGCACGGCAGTTCTGGTGTTTATTTTTCGGGCGCTGCCGGGGCCGGGCGCTGGCTCAACCTGGTGGATGATTGATGAGTTAGGTTTCGATCAGCAATTCCTCGCCAAGTTATCGTTGGTTGGTGCTACCTTGACGCTTGCCGGCATGTTTATCTTCCGCCGTTTTATGGCGGAACGGTCGATTGCGTATATTGTTGGGTTTTTGACGATTGCCAGTACGTTTTTGTCCCTACCCATTATTGGTATGTTTTTTGGTTTGCATGAATGGACGGCTTCTGTCACAGGCGGTGTTGTCGATGCGCGTTTCATTGCGCTAGTTGATACAGCGTTGGAGTCGCCACTTGGGCAAATAGCGATGATTCCTATGTTGGCGTGGATAGCCAATTCCGCACCGGAAAAGCTTAAAGCGACTTTTTTTGCGGTGATGGCGTCTTTTACCAATCTTGCCTTGTCTGCTTCGCAGCTTGGCACCAAATATATCAATGAGGTATACACCGTTACGCGCGAAGTAAAAGATTCGGTCACTGGTCAGGTTACTGTCCCAGCTGATTATAGTGAACTCGGTCAGCTACTTATTACTGTAACGATAATCGGTTTTGTCCTGCCATTGCTGGCAATTTTGTTTATTAAACGCTCTCGTTTCCGCAACGCTTGAATTCAAGATGTGCGACAAGCCAACCCTATTTTGTCCAGTTAGCTGGTCAGTATTTAAATATTTAGTGCTGACGCTTCTCGCAATTTAGCTTGCTTCATATTTTAAAGCACTGTTTTTGTAAAAATAATAGCTATGTGCTTTGTCATATAAAAATATTTACTTTTATCTAAGTTTTTTCTCGATTGTCCCCTTATCGCTACAGCTGTGTTTCCAATCAGTCAAGATATGCCTCTTTTGTCTCTATTCGACGACAGATAAAATACTTTATAAACATGCATATAATATATATCACCGTTAATGTGTCGTTATATGACGACAACAAAAATTCCAGTATTCTGTTAGATAGATCTTTTAAGTAACTAATTGTAAAAACATAAAAAATTATGGCACAGATGTTGCGATAAATATCTTTGAAAACTGCGCTGTGCATAGTTGCACGTTAGGTGTGGTTTATTTTTGCAAAGTGAGGCGGATGAATGATTGGTTAATGCAGCCAAATATATGTTTATCCCGCAAACAGCTTTGTGAGTTATTAATTGTTGCTGGCTGTTGAAGAACAGGGTGCATTCTATTTCATCAGTGGTTGGCAATTTGTATAAGGAAAATGACATGAGAAAATTATTATTGCTGATCGTAACTTTTTTTGTAATGACAGGTGTTGCCAACGCAGAGGTTAATATCAACTCTGCAACTCAATCGGAGCTTGAGATGCTCCAGGGAATTGGCCCAGCCAAAGCGAAAGCTATCATTGAATATCGCGAGAAAAATGGATCATTTGAATCAGTAAATGATCTTGAAAAAGTAAATGGTATTGGTTCGGAAACGATCAAACAACTTGGCGATAATATAACCGTGGGTGGATATGATGATGCGATGGAAAAAACAAGTGTCTTTGCCTACGCAGATAGAAAACATTGCCAGCACAGGGGCCAATGTTAACGTTATTATTATGCAATCGGAGTCCTGGATATTTAAAAAGAATTGGAGCGGCTACGATTATTACATAACTAGACGATAGCATCTAAGTTAGAACAGACAGTAAAGCTTAGCTAAGCAAAGAAACCCTTGTATTTCATGGGGTTTCTTTGTTTTTTATAATGATATGTTATGCGCGGTGTTGTGCATGGTTGGTATGTGCGATAATCTGTTTCCATGTACAAAACAATTGAAAATTTCGTTGGTGAGACGCCGTTAGTCAAGCTCAAGCGTTTACCGGGGTCAACCAGTAATACCATACTGGCGAAGCTTGAAGGAAACAATCCCGCTGGTTCGGTTAAAGACCGTCCAGCATTCTCGATGATTTCGCATGCCCAGCAGCGTGGCGATATTAAGCCTGGTGATACACTGATTGAAGCAACCAGTGGCAATACGGGTATTGCGCTGGCAATGGCGGCGGCGGTAATGGGCTATCGTATGATTTTGGTGATGCCGGAACATCTGAGCGTGGAACGGCGGCAGTCTATGACCGCATATGGTGCCGAAATAGTACTGACTGCAAAAGAAGGTAGCATGGAGAAGGCGCGAGATATTGCGGAGGATATGCGTGGTGCGGGAAAAGGAATCATTCTCGATCAATTTGCCAATCCAGATAATCCGCTGGCACATTACGAAGGCACGGCACCTGAAATATGGCGTGATACGGATGGAAAAATAACGCATTTCGTGAGTAGCATGGGAACTACCGGTACTATTATGGGTTGTTCCAGATATTTTAAAGAAAAGAATTCTTCCATTAGAATTATTGGCGTTCAGCCAACAGAAGGTGCGCAAATTCCGGGTATTCGTAAATGGCCAGCAGCCTATTTGCCAAAAATCTATGATTCAGCACGTGTTAACGAGATCATGCTCGTATCTCAGTCTGAAGCCGAGGAAACGACGCGACGGCTGGCGCGTGAAGAGGGAATTTTTGCTGGTATTTCTTCCGGTGGTGCATTGGCAGCCGCACTCAATATTTCCAATACAGTCGAAAATGCTGTGATTGTATTTATTGTGTGTGACCGGGGAGATCGGTATCTGTCCACAGGCGTATTCTCAGCCTGAAATCAGAAAAGTGAAATCGTCATATCATGTAATCGCATAAATCATATATTGTATTGTCTAGGTGAATGTTGCGAAGTCTGTTGATCGGAACTTTTTTGGTAACCATGGTGCTGGGCTACGCCGTTTTAGCGGCGCCTTCACACCTTTCATTCATCATTAACGACATTCACAGTCCCGTTTTTAGTGCGAAGAAAATTACGGCGAATCTTTCCGGAGGGCAATTGTCCCAATTGAAATTTCACGTAGGTGAAATCATCATACAAGGAAAGATTTTCCGGAATGTTAAGTTTTCCTGTACTAAATTCCAGTTAGCTGAGCATTTAATTGCCTGCGCCGACGGAAGCATTCATTTGCCTGGCTTTTCAACGCTTGCTGTTGCATTTCGTTTTATCCCCCATAAAAAAAATCTTGACATAGAGATTCAGTCTGTCGCTGGTGAAAGTTGGCGACTTGCTTTGCAGTGGGACGTAAATTCCTGGTGGAGCGTATTATCCATTGCGAAGGGTCAAGTGATGCATGCTGTGCGCTGGTTGCCTGATATAGAAAGCATGCCAATTCCTGCAAAGGGGGAAGTGAATGGCAAGGTAAGATTGAGTGGCAGTATGGATGGAATTGCCCGCATCGCGGCAGCGGTGCATATTGATGCGTTAGCATTCAGTGATCGCAATGGTTTGCGGGCAGGAGAGAATGTTAACATGGCGATTGATTTTAATGCTGAACATATACAGCGCAATAACAAATGGCAATGGCAAAGCGAAATCAATTGGCTCGCAGGGGAAATATTCTGGCAGCCACTTTATTTCTCTGGTGGCGGCTATAACCTAAACTTGGCCGGGGTGCTGAGTGAAAAAAATATTCGCCTGAGCAACGGGAAAATTGCGTCGCGGGACATTGGTGAGTTGGATTTTTCCGGTTTATTTGCGCGTCCAGATTATGACTTGGTTGATTTTGATTTAAATGCGACTAACCTAAAGCTATCAACTTTATTTGATCAGATATTAAAGCCTTTTCTAAGAGAGACTGCTTTCTCTGAAATGAGTGTAATTGGGCGCAGTAGTTTTGCATGGCGTTATCATCAGGGGGTAAATCAGTCGCTGATCCTTGATTTGCACGATGTATCATTAGCGGACCAGCGGGATCGTTTCGCGTTTTATCGAATTAATGCGCATATCCCCTGGCAAATGGATGGTGCCACTATCGCCGATATCAGTTTTCTAAGTGGTCAAGTACTGCGGGTGCCAATGGGTGCCGTACGCGTACCACTTGAAATTAATCAATTTGAATTAAGGATTCCGCAATTGGTAGTGCCTGTGCTTGATGGAAAATTAAAGCTTGAAAATTTCATTGCATTGCAACAGGATAACAATTGGCGTTGGCAGTTCCACGGAGAACTGATGCCTGTTTCAATGAAACAACTAACCAGGGCGTTACAAATCCAGCAAATGCATGGTGAAATTTCCGGTGTTATTCCTAAGGTTAGTTATGTAAACTCCACCATCACTTTAGATGGTGCATTGTTATTCAATATTTTTGATGGAATGGTAACGGCGAAAAATCTGAAGTTAGTGGAGCCGCTGGGGCTTGTGCCACACCTTACCCTGGATTTGGCGATGAAAAATATAGATCTTAGTTTGCTCACGCGAACTTTTTCGTTCGGTAATATGCAAGGACGTATTGATATGGATATGCAAAATCTTGAACTGGCTGGCTGGCGGCCGGTGAAGTTTGATGCGCAATTGTCGAGCAGTGCCGGATCCTATCCGCGCCGGATAAGTCAAGCTGCGATACAAAATATCTCAGCGCTTGGTGGGGCAAGCGCGGTTGCGGCGATTCAACGGAGTTTCTTGCGTTTTTTTGAAGAATTTACCTATTCAAAGATTGGTTGGCAGTGTTCGCTGCGCAACAATGTTTGTCGTATGGATGGCATAGAACCTGCATCCGCTTTAGAAGATTTTGAGTCGCAGGGCTATGTGATTGTTAAAGGCGGCGGCATTCCGGCAATTACCGTGATCGGTTATAATAGAAACGTGGGCTGGCAGGAATTGATTAACCGTTTGCAACGAATCACCCAGGGAAACGAACCGGTTATCCAATAGGCAATAAAATGAAGAATGTTTCTTTGTATCCAGTCATTTTGGCGTTGTTCAGCATAATATTGACGGCATGTGTCACGATTAATATTTACTTTCCCGCTGCTGCTGCAGAGAAAGCGGCCGATCAGATTATTGAAGAAGTGTGGCAGTTGGATGATGCCGGGAAAAATGAGCAGGGAGCAGAAGATACACGCTCCGATAATTAGCTAACTTACTGATCCGCATAACTAGAAAAAATGAATAAGCTATTTTCGTATTTGGTGTTACTGGTGATTTTGCTGAGCCTGACACTTGCTGCTCACGCAAGGGGGACGAATATTGAGATTAATACCCCGGCAATTACCAAGCTAAAACAGAGTATGCAGCAACGGCATGGGCAACTGGCGCCATATTATACCAGTGGGGCGGTAGGATTGACGCGTGACGGAATGATAGCGATGCGGGACGCCAATGCGGTGCCATTGGCTCAGCGGCAATCAGTCAATGCACTTGTCGCGGCGGAAAATCAGGATCGCAATGCGCTGTACCGAGAGATAGCACGTGCTAACAGTCACCCTGAATGGGAGAAAGATATTCGCGCAACTTTTAGTCAACGCTGGATCAGTTTGGCTAAATCAGGCTGGTGGTATCAAGCGGCAAACGGTTCTTGGACGAAGAAGTAGCACTGTCTTTACAGTAAATCCTGTATTAGCTTTGTATTAGGCGATCTGACGTTGGTCTGGCACATCGGTTATTCATGATTTGCTTTGAACTATTCATGGGATACAATAGTCACAGTCCCTGGTAGGATATCGTGGATTTATTTTTTTAATTGGAGGTTTCGATAATGAATCAAAACTACTCAGCAGTTGCTCAAAAATCACCATCTGCTTTAGCGACCAGTAAAGTTTTGCGTAACACGTATATGCTTTTGTCGCTTACCTTATTATTCAGCGGCTTTACGGCAGCAATTTCGATGGCGATGAATATGCCGCCGATGACGTATCTGATTTCTGTTATTGGCGCCATGGTCATTGCTATGTTTGTACTGCCCCGTTTTGCAAACTCGTCCGCAGGCATTGGAATTGTTTTTCTGGTGACCGGCATGCTGGGGTTTGGGTTGGGACCGATGCTGAGCATGTATGCTTCTTTGCCTAATGGCGGGAATATTATTATGCTCTCACTCGGTGGTACCGGTGTGATTTTTATGGGCTTGTCTGCTTATGTGCTGACCACGCGTAAAGACTTCAGTTTTCTGGGCGGCTTCCTGATGGTGGGCTTCCTGCTGGTCTTAGTTGCTGCACTGGCGAATATATTCCTGGCAATACCTGCTATGTCACTAATGATATCTGCTGTCGTTATTATGATTATGAGTGGCTTTATTCTGTATGACACCAGCCGCATAATTCATGGTGGCGAGACCAACTATGTGTTGGCGACCATTGGTTTGTACATGACAATTTTTAACATTTTTATCAGCTTACTGCAAATCTTGGGCATTATGGGTGGTGATGACTAATTCGCGTAGACGTTGGTAATTCTTCTAAACCCCGGTATATGCCGGGGTTTTGTTTTGCGCGAACAGGACATCAGGAATTTAAAAAGGGTTTTAGATAATGGACTGGATGAAAATTTTTTCTGCGCTGGCATTGGTAATGTTTATTGTCTTTTTGTTTCCAAGAGCCCGTGACATGATGAAAAATAGCCCTAAAGGGTCTTCTGCAGATTGGATGAGTTTTGTTATACCCATTGTAGCCATCGTTTTGTTTATTGCGCTGTTAATCCAATTAGTGTGAAAGTGCCTTCGTAGGAGAAATGTGTGACCGTCCCGCCTGTTTGCGGTCTGATTTGTGTAATTTGCCTTCTATCCACCGGTCACGGTCAGGCCGGTGGTTTGTTGTTAGTTGCAGGCGATCGGACTCATTGAGCCCATCTGAAATCTTGTCCGTACGTTTATCCCATCATCACTTTCCAGACTTAAAGCATTCCATTCTCCACTCAACGTTGAAGCACTTAAGATTGCGGTAAAAGTTTCGCTCCAGACTTCCCCCTCTGCTTCCTCATAATCCGAACTGACAATGGTCATCTTAATATTGTTGCCAATAGTGATGGCATTGCCATGGGAAGCGGAAGGACCGTTTGCGCCATAACTAATAGTTCCAAAAAGTGCCAGGTGTCCGCCTTCTTTTTCATAGACACCAAATTTGTAAATCCAGTATGGCTGTCCTGCGCTGTTGAATACTTGCCAGCAAAACTCACCAAGATATTTATCCGCCGCCAGTGCTTTCGAGGCCGTTGTAAATAAAAATACACTGACAACTAATGATGAATATAATTGTTTTTTCATGATCTTCCTCCAATTATGGTTTTAGTGTTGCGTTAATTCTGGCTCCAGAATTTCTATGAATATAACGGCATTCAACCTCCGTGTGCAATCAATTTCCTGTTTAAGTGTTGCATGCTCAAATTCGAAGGCTATGTTTGGGTCCGGAATTAAACGCGATGCTTTTTTCCCGCAAAAGGCAAGTGAAACCAATAGATCACGTGTCAGATTTAAATGTCCAACACAGATATTATTTGCACGAATAAGAAGCCATGGAACGATGGTGGAGGGGTGCATGCCGATATTTGATTGCATGCATTGCTGTAAACTTCTTAAAATTTTAATGCCTTTTATCGATCAGGCTAATTCTCCACTGCTTGAACGGATCAATGTTGCGGGCTTCCAATCGCTTGCTCTGGTCTTCTGATCGGTGTCCAAAGTACTTAAGCAGCCTGATATCTGAATCGACGAGCATTTACTCAACGTAGGCCATTGTCGCCAAGAAATGCACGTATTGCGTATTCCGGCGAAGATGACTATTTATTCCAGCCAAATATGAACACAGGTTTTTCCAATGCACCACAAATTGTTCGATTGAATTTATCATCTTAAGTCAATAAATTATATTGTTTTCCGTACGGACTCTCCTTTCGTGCAAACTGGCGTTTTGCCCGACGGCACAGGCCGGGTAGGTTTCGCCGCCTTACGTGATATTGTCAACCCGGATAACAGCACGATATCGTTCAATGCTGCTTATAGTTGAGCCAGAAGTTGATAGGTGTTCGGTTAATCATGTGATACATAAATTAGATCATCGACAGGGAATCTCATTTGTTGAGCTTTTTTTACCAGTTGTTCTACTAAGAATGTATCCAGGTTGGGTAATCGTGCTAGGATCCATAGGTAGGAACGATTTGGTCCAGCTACCAAAGCATATTGATAGGATGCTTTGTCCAGTGCCAGAATATTATAGCCGCCATAAAAAGGACCAAAGAAGGATACCTTTAATTGTCCAATGTATGGTTCTTCAACAAAGTAGGCCTTTCCAACAGCTTCTTTCCATTCGTTTTTATCTGGATTGTAGCCACGATTAATTACTTTGACCCCACCATCATCGCGTAAACTGTATTCGGCAGTGACCCGGCTCAAACCACGTTCGAAAGAATGATCCAGCCGGGCAATCTCATACCATTTGCCTAGATACCGGTCCAGCTCAAATCCGCTGATTGGTTCTACGCCTTTTGGCGCGATGGTGCAAGCACTTAAAAAAATGAGTATTACGATAAAAATCAGAATGTTATTGTAGTTGTGATTTTTCATAATTTTAACTTAAATTAATCAAAGTCAGAATTTGTCGTGAAGCGTTTGAAAGTTATACAGGGATTTATTTCAGATTTATGTGGTTACTGTTGGTATTTATAAAACTGTTTTATCCCGGTATGTAACGATCAAACACTGTTACAAGAAATCAAATATTATTGTAATAGTAGTAAAGAGGCTGTAATGCGGCTATTCGTCAGCACAAAGATGATTTCCTTCGTGTGTTTGGAAAATACAATATGTCATGAAAAATAATGAGTAATTATTCTTAATAAGAGCGGTAGTTTTTGATGCAATGTCAATTAACTTTCGGGCTGGCGTCACGAAAAACTGCATCAATCGCAGGTGCATCGAAACGGTATTCACGATTGCAAATTTCATCATTAATTATCACTTCGCCCTGTTCCTGTAAAATCGCGTTGACTTCTGTGCGGCCAAGCGAGCGCAACATCGCATGGACTTTTTCCCAGTCTTCTTCACAGCCGTGACTAACCGTTTGCGGCTCAAAAATTCGAACTTTCTCTTCTATAAAGAGGCGTGTCAGCAGTTCTTCTGTCGGCAAAGTAAATAGTTCCTCGTCTGTTACTGTTGCGGCAAGCGCTTCGATACGTGCCCAACCGTCAGGATCCTGTTGATCGGCGGTGGGTAGTTTCTGCAGTAACAGGCCAACTGTTGCGCCGGTTGAGGCAGTGAGAAAAAGGCGTGCGTTGAGCTGGTCGGACTGTTTCAGATAATGTTCGAAAATTTCGCTGATATTGTTGCCTTCAAGAGGTACAATACTTTGATAGGTTTCATGCATTGATGCCAGGTCCAGTGTTAACACCAGTTGGCCGTGGCCAAGCAGATCCGGTACTGGCTTGAGTTCCATCATTTTGGAACACTTGGCCATTCCACGAATTTTCAAGTTCTCATTGCAATCGATGACGAGTAATGAAATTGGGCCGTTTGCTTTCAACTGTATCGTCAATCGTCCCCGTTGTTTAAGGTTGGTGCCAAACAACAGTGTTGTTGCCGTCATTTCACCGAGAATCTGGATAACTGGCGTTGGATAGTTGCGCCTGACCAGCATTTGTTGCCATACGGAATCCAGACGAACGATCGCGCCATGGATATCTAAGTCTTCCAGTAGAAAACGCTGTAAGTAGTTATTCATAGATTTTATCTCTTAAAGTAATGCAATCAATTGCGCAGTCGTCAATTTTAATGGCTGCATTGTTGCATGGCCACCCATGCCTGGCCCAGGGAAATTGCGCTGTCATCGGGCGGCATTTTTCGCGCTGGAAACACTTGCAAGGCCTGGTTATGAAGTTTTGCAATAAGCACCTGCGACAAAACAGTATTGTGAAAACACCCGCCACCCAATGCAACTTGTTTAATACCTATTTTGCAGGCGGCATTACCGATCCATTCGGCCAGACCTGCAGCAAGCGTAGTATGAAATAACGCAGCATTCTGAGGCATACCGGCTTTGACAAATCTATGCTCAATCAGTGCCGCAAGTAATGGCGAAAAATCTAATACATTTTTTTGGGTAATCCTGTAGCCTTCCTGCAGTGGGTCAATCTGCCCATATTGCTCGGCAAGATGTTGCAGCTGCATCGCTGCCTGTGCTTCATAAGATTGTACCGTATTGACACCCATTAGCCCGGCAGCAGCGTCAAACAGGCGCCCCATGCTAGATGTGATCGGACAGTTTACGTTGCGATACAACATATTTTTCACTGTTTCTGCGCCTGGTTGATTGGCAAAGCGCTGGACAATTTCATCGCCTTTTCCCAATTGAAATAATACGGCCGCTGCCATTCGCCAAGGCTCGCGTGCTGCGCGGTCACCACCGGGCATTGCTAGCGGGGCCAAATGACCAAGGCGTTTATAGTATGCACGATCCACCAGCAGCAATTCGCCGCCCCAAGGGGTGTTATCCGGACCCAGGCCAATGCCATCCAGCGCCAATCCCAGGACTGATGTCGTGATATGATGTTCAGCGCAAATTGCGGCAATATGTGCGTGATGATGTTGCACGGCAATTGCTGGTATATGATGGCGTTCTGCATAAGCATGTGCAAACTGGGTACTGTAAAAATCAGGATGCAGGTCGTGCGAAACTGCTTCAGGCTGTATATCATACTGTCGACATAGTGATGCTACAGCTGTGTCCAGCTTTTGACGCGCCGCTGCGCTATTCAGATCACCAATCAACGGCGAAAAATAGGCTTTGTTGCTGTCCGTGACGCAAACCGTGTTTTTCAGCCAGGCACCGCAAGCCAGTACAGACGGTCCGGTAGATGATAATGTGATCGGTGCAAAATTTTTCGCAGTCAAATTTTATCCGCTACCTTGACGGCAGGTGCTTTGTTATGAAGGTCTTACGGCAACCGGCTGTAATCCAGTCCAGCCATTGTGGCATGCCTTCACCGCCTGTTGCAGAAATTTTTATGACCTGCAATGCCGGGTTAATTCGCTGAGCGTATTTAATGGCCAGGTCTGCGTCAAAGGTCAGATGCGGCAGCAGATCGCATTTGTTGAGTAACATCAGGTCCGCCGCACGAAACATATCGGGATATTTCAATGGCTTGTCTTCGCCCTCTGTTACTGACAGTATGACCACTTTATGTGCTTCCCCCAGATCAAAGCTGGCTGGGCAAACAAGATTGCCAACATTTTCAATAAATAACAGACTGTCATTCTGTAATTCAAGCTGTTGTATTGCCTGAGCGATCATATGGGCATCTAAATGACAGCCTTTGCCGGTATTGATTTGTATGGTTGGTACGTTAGTTGCGCGAATACGTGCGGCATCATGGTCGGTCTGCTGGTCTCCTTCGATCACAGCAAGTGGCTGATTGTGTGTTTCTTGCAATGCCCGAATTGTTTTTACCAGCAGAGATGTTTTTCCCGAGCCGGGGCTGGAAACCAGATTGAGTGAAAAAATCCCATGCGCGCATAAGTAGTGACGATTTCTATTGGCATATTGATTATTTTTGGCGAGAATGTCGCGCTCAATTTTCACCATGCGCTCTGGATGCATGCCCGGCGCATGGGAGTGATAATGGGCGTCAATCGTATTATGAGCGCGTTGATGGCTTAAATTTCCGATACTTTCATGTTGCTGCAGCGCCTTTCCATCCAAACGTATTTTATCTGTCCCGCACCCACATGTTGTACACATATTGTTTCTCCTTAATACTTTTTACGTCACCTCAAGTTCCTTTACCCGCATTTCTTCGCCACGGATTATTTTTAACCCATACTGTCCACAGCGCGTACAGGGATCATAACGTGTTGTAAGCGGTACTTCGCAAGTGCATTGTTCACACCAACCCAGTCCGGCTACTTCAATAACCTTCAGCTGCGCCTGATGTGCGATCGTGTCCTGCGTTATCACATCAAAGTAAAAGCGTAGCGATTCCTGCCGGACGCAGGCTAGCAGCCCAATTTCCAGCCAGACTATTTTAACGCGGGAAAATTTTTGATGTTGTGCCGCATCTTCGATAATTTGTAACACATTTTCAGTTAACGAAAGTTCATGCAAAGTCCAGTCCGCCAGCAAAAAATAACCACCATACCCGACAATCACACTGCCCGGCAGGCGCAACCAATAGAAAAGTCTTTGCCTATTAATAAATATCGCGATTTAAATCATGCAAAGGTGTGCAGGGCAAGTGTAAATCCCGCCAATCACTGAAGCCCATGCATCAACTATTATACGGATCAATAACTAATATGCGTATTATCACATGGCGCCAGCAATAAAAAAATAAACCTGAGATACTGAAGAGTAAGAACTTTAATTGTTTAAATAAGTCTTTCAAGTTCATAATGCATGAAAATGCAAACGCGTGACAAGATGGCGGACGAGTAGATCGTCAATCTTTCAGTCGACAAGGTTGTGGCAGTGGTGCGGACGGATGTGAGCGGCTTAAAGACGATACAACCTTTTAATATCGTAATTTTGGAAAGCATCAATAACCTGGTTCATGACTTATCGCATCAGTAATGAATTCTTCGCTGTAGCTGTTTGAGCCACTCGACAGTCCGTCTAATAAATCCATGTGTTGTGGCTTGCAATATTAATGAAGTTTGACAAGTAGGTGATGCGTTAAAGCAATATTTGGTGCGGCACATCATATTCACGCGCTGTATTTTTACAGCCAAAGGATTGCATGTTGAGCGTGATTCAGGTTGTAACTGTTTAGGTATGAAAAGGGTATGCAAAAGTTATTTATTGTATTGGGATTATTTTTTTTGCTGCTCGGGGCAGCCTGGCCATTGTTGTCCAAGTTGCCATTTGGTCGTTTGCCGGGTGATATTTATATTGAACGGGAAAATTTCAGTTTTTATTTTCCGTTAACGACCGGTTTGCTGATTTCAGTAGTGTTATCACTGATATTGTGGTGGT
>BQJA01000007.1 GCA_021604405.1 Nitrosomonas sp.
GTGGCCCAGTAGGAATGACTGCATCAGAAATTATCAATTCTGCGCGCTGCCTGCTAAACAAATGGATATATTCCACACCTGGAAGCTGTTTGTAACTGTCGCGGCACGACAGGTTATTCTGACAACCTCATGCAGTCTTTAGATATGCTGATGTACAACGCAGCGTACCTGAAGAAAACTATTGCTATGCCGCCTAGCGTGCATAGCCTAGCGCAACTTTCTCAATTTCATAACCTCATATTACTCGGTGTTTTTCAGGATTTCTCAATAGCTGTGCCACATCGGGTATGGACGATAGTGATTCACCGGTTCGCTTTTTGATCAGTTCCGCATGAATAGTGCCTCTAGGCTTTAATAACAACCGCGACGCAACGGTATGGCAATCTAGACCATACTTTAAATAAAGGGCACCAATCAGCATTCGATGCGGGACACACATCGATCTGGCAGCAGCTTTAAAATTTTGCTTTAAATTGTTGCTTTTTGTCTCTTCGAAAATCTGTTGCTCGATTGAAAGGCGGATCTGTTCCGGCGGTTCATTCATACAGCGCTGTAGCATGGCCTCGTGTTCTTCCGTGCTAAGCGCATATAGTTTGTTTACTTTACGTGCATTCTGCGTCCAGAATCTGATTCCAGTTATTTTATCGCCAAAAGAAAAACGGCCGCCCTTACGCCAGGCCCTCATCAACCAATCGCGCAGGGGTGGTCTCCATAGTCCACTGGAATGATGCCAGTCGCCCACCTGGTTGGCGTATGTCTTGCTGATCACATAGAAACTACTCGGCTCAAACAGCCATGGATCCTTCAGGCTTAAGTAATATAAATTGCGGTATTCAGGAAGCGCTTCAGTAAAAACCGGAACAACAGTTTCATCGGCCCGATACGCCAGCTTGGTTGCGTTAGCACTTTTTCCGATATGAAAGTCAGAATGTTGCGCACGCATGCAATCCAGTGAAGATGCAAGATGGTCGCTAAGCATGATATCGTCGTGATTGAGAAAGCTCAGGTATTCTCCTTCGGCCAAATGAAGCCCAAAACTATTCGGACCCGACTGTTCACCATATCGTGCAGGAAAATTATAATATTTGATCCTTGAGTCACTCAAATCACGAATTGTATCCGCTGTTTCGTCACCGCAACAATCACCGATTACCAGCGCTGTCCAGTTTTCATGTCCCTGCAACTGCAGTGCTTGTAAGGTACATTTTAGTGCGTTAACTCGTTTATACGTTGCAATGATACAAGTAACATGTGCTGTCATTTTATAAATAGGCCAGGAGCATGGATAATAAACTTCTTGCTTCGTTGGTGAAAAATCCTTTTTGCGGAGTAAATAACTCGATTTGGCGCATATTCATCCATACCAGGTTGTCCGTGAGTGCTACTTCAACATCTTCATTGAGCAAATGAAGGCTGTAAGTCGAGACACAGCGGTAAAACCTTCCTCCTTCATCTGAATGACGTTGAGAAAGGAGCTGCTTTGATCCGTTCATGACTTTCTTTAATTCAATTTCACTATCCGCTAAATCAGAAAAGATGAAAGGCTCCTGAGCTAAATTCTGAATTGTAGGCCCCCACTGGCATCGCTCACGAAAACCTATTTCAGCGCGGCTGTTAAATAAAAAATATAAGACGCCGTCTTTTTCCTGCGCAAGCAGAATAACAGAACCCTCTTCATCAGATGCCACGAGTGGTTGATCCCATTTTGTAACTTCACGCTCACTCGATTTTACTCGAAACTGACGCACCTCAAATGCATTACCTTCAGTAGCACTCATCCGATCATCTGTGTGCACCCAGTTTTTTAATTCACTAAGCCCTATGAGTTGAGTCGTGAAATCAGCAGCTATACGGGATTTTTCTAACCGGGGCATGATTTCGTCATCCGCAAAAATACTTTGATCGTTGGGCGTGTTATAAGAATGATACAGTGCTTCACCTAAGCCTCCCTTGCCGAAATATCTTGAAAAAGGCTTTTCATTTGAGGTTAACGCGGACCACCTGCTGCTGACCAGGACTGACCGTGCATCGGTATTAATCTGAAAATCCTGGAGCAGTATCGGCAGAAAGTCTTTCAACAAAAACCACTGGTGGACTTCTGTATCTGTAAAATCAAATGAATCATCAACCTGAACAATCATATTGCGATTATATTTGCCCAGAAATCTTGTGCCCTGTTCTGATTGGAGGCTATCTGATACGAGACTTGATTCTTTAAAATTTAAAAAATACGCCAGGTAAGGTGTCTTTTTTCCTTCATGCCGCCGCTTATAATTACTTTCCGTCGCTTGAACGCTCGGCCCTACCTGTACGAGCCCAATATTGCCTGGTTCAGCCTTGGCGTGCAGTAATATTTCTGCCTCGTCACCTTGCCCTCGAATAATAAATCCAAGGATACCGATTTCGGGCTGGTCAATCAGGGGCTGATCCAGCTGATATTGCGCGACTTCATCGATATAGGCCCGTATTCCCACTACGGCAAAAAAACCACCTGTTCTGTGTCTAAGACCGTGTCCATCAAAAGACCATTCTTTAGATGCATTCCACGGAATTTCCTCAACCTGCATATCACAATCCCGGCGGTGCGCTTCAAGCCATGCCTGAGTTGGCAAGTTACGTGGTATTCCACTGTAATCAATAGGTTCCATTTTTTAACTCCATTAATGCCTCGGTTCTTTTCGATTTAATAAATTGATATTGTTTGATCAAACCCACTTGATAAATATTTGAGCTGTCAACAATAAATTACTGTTAATGATAATTATTATTATTATACGATATTGTATAGTAGATATAATATTTTTTTTCTTTTGTTCATTGAGTACCAGATTGAACAAAAGTTAACAACCAATACGTTTATTGCATTAATGAGAAAAGCGGGCCAATCTGTTGTTACTCATTAATAGATTCAAAGTGGGTTCCGTTACAGTAGCTGTATTTAATCCTTCTTAAATACAAAAGATACAAGTTATGTTTGATCATCGAGATTTACTTGAAGACTTAAATAAGCACCTGCCATTAAAAGAGAAAATTATTAGCGCTCATCGCGTCATTGCCAAAAAGTATACTTTTATTGCACGTATTGCCATCACGCTTTACGACCCTGAGACCCGGCTGCTGAAAAGCTATCTGCACAGCAGCGGCGATGATCAACCGCTTGAGCACTACCAAACATTACTGAACGATGCACCGTCACTGAAAGAGATGTTAAAGAAAAACCGTCCGCGGGTTATCAACAAACTTGTCACGTTTGAAAATGGCAAACATGAGCACGCACAGCGAATTGGACGTCAAGGCTATAAGGCCAGTTATACCCTGCCAATGTTTCATAACAGTGAATTTATCGGATTTTTGTTTTTTAATTCCCGCAAGGGTGATGCATTTACTGAAAAAATTTTAAGTGACCTGGATGTATACGCCCACTTGATATCACTTATGGTGATCAATGAACTCACCACGTTGAAAGTCATGAATGCCGCGCTGAAAACAACAAGTAATATTACTCACTTGCGTGACCCGGAAACAGGCAGTCATTTGGATCGTATGTCGCGTTACAGTCGGCTTATCGCCCAATCATTGGCTGAGAAGTACGCGCTGGATGATGATTATATTGAGCATATTTTCTTTTTTTCCCCTTTACACGATATTGGCAAAATTGCCATACCTGACAGTATCTTGCTGAAGCCTGGACCACTCAATGATGAAGAAAGGGCTATCATGAACACGCATGCACGCAAAGGAAGAGAAATGATTGATGAAATTATTTCAAACTTCGGGCTTGATGGTATTGATAATATAAACATCTTAAGAAATATTGCCGAGTTTCATCATGAAGCAGTCAATGGCAGCGGTTACCCTGAAGGCAAGTTAAGTGCAGAAATTCCACTTGAGGCACGCATTGTTGCTGTTGCCGATGTATTTGATGCACTGACATCTCGACGACCCTATAAGGCGGCCTGGAGCAATGAAAAATCCTTCGAAATGCTACGACAACTTGCTTGCGAAAAGTTAGATGTGGACTGCGTTAATGCGCTGATTGAAAACCGCCATGAAGTTGAAAAGATACAACAATATTTCAAACAGAATAGTTACGGCTAAAGACGCGAGCTTATGTTTTTGGCCGTGACATCAGATATCAGCGATTTCATTGATAGTTGGACGCAGGCCTCCCTGAAATAATTGTACCTGTGGCATATTCTTCATGCCACACGGCTAAAAAACACGGTATTCCGGAATTGCGTGCTTATAGCATGAAACCTGTGCATAAGAAATCAACACAGCATTTTTGATAACAAGGCCCACCAAAAATACAGGCTAAATTCTCGTTTACTCCTAATTTTAAAATCTTTGTCCCATGTTACTTTTTCCGACAAGTCCCATCGGGATACGGTGGATTGGTTCACAATAATCTAGGAATTACTTTTGCCATGTTGGTTATTTCCGGGTATCTGGTCGTTATTCTTTCGGTGTTTGGTGGTTTTGCGTTGGCTGGGGGTCATTTGGCTTCGCTGTGGCAACCAGTTGAAATACTCATGATCGGGGGTGGTGCAATCGGCGCTTTTATTGTCGGTAACTCGAGCAAAGCGATTAAAGCGACGCTTAAAGCTTTACCCAGCGTCCTGAAAGGGGCGAAGTATTCCAAAGCTGCGTACATGGAACTCATGACATTGTTATACGATATTCTGGGAAAAGTTCGCAAAGAAGGATTAATGTCAATTGAGGATGATATTGAGGACCCGGAAAATAGTCCGCTTTTTTCAAAGTATCCCGCCATTCTTGCGGACCATCATGTAACGGAATTTCTTACGGATTACTTGCGGCTGATGGTCAGCGGCAGTCTGAATACAATGGAAATTGAAAGTTTAATGGATAGTGAGCTGGAAACCCATCATCAAGAGGGTGAGGTGCCAATTCATACGGTCGCGAAGCTGGGTGATGGGCTACCCGCTTTCGGTATTATTGCAGCGGTTATGGGTGTCGTTCACACGATGGAATCGGTACATCTCCCACCGGCTGAGCTGGGAATACTGATTGCTGCAGCACTGGTGGGTACTTTTCTCGGCATTTTGCTTGCCTATGGATTTGTTTCGCCTTTGGCGGGAAAACTTGAACATCAATTACATGAATCAACTAAATTACTAGAATGCATCAAAATCACGCTGCTAGCTAACCTTAATGGTTACTCACCGGCACTGGCGGTAGAATTCGGCAGAAAAGTACTCTTCTCTACTGAGCGCCCATCGTTCAAGGAACTGGAAGATCATGTTAAAGAAAGCAAGTCCGGTTGATATCGTCTATGTTGGTTTATTGTATAAGATCTGATAGAGGTAGTGCATGAATGAAGATCTATCACAGCGCCCCGTCGTCATAAAACGCGTCAAAAAAGTCAAAGGCGGCCACCATGGCGGTGCCTGGAAAATTGCCTACGCAGACTTTGTTACGGCTATGATGGCATTTTTCCTGCTGATGTGGCTATTGGGCTCAACCGCTCAGGGGGATTTG
The DNA here is from genome assembly GCA_021604405.1 of Nitrosomonas sp. Taxonomy (GTDB): domain Bacteria; phylum Pseudomonadota; class Gammaproteobacteria; order Burkholderiales; family Nitrosomonadaceae; genus Nitrosomonas. Next base: position 5,503 of record BQJA01000007.1, read on the forward strand.
GAAGGAATCGCCGAATATTTCAGTACACCGCTGAAAGTCGCACTCGCCGGGGGCTCAGGCAGTGGCGACAGCTCAAGTGTGATTCAAGGAGGCGGAGAGGATTTAACGCGCCGGACCGGTCAAGTAAAAAGAGGCAAGAGCGAAGAGGATAATAGAACTATTAATCTTGAGGCCGCCCGCGCAGAGCGGGAACGTCGTGAACTAATTATTCTCAACAATCTCAAGGGCAAGATAGAAAAAACGATCGCTGCAAACCCCGCATTAAATAAATTCAAGAATCAGTTGCTGCTGGATATTACAGCCGATGGTCTGCGCATCCAGATTGTTGACATACAAAACCGCCCGATGTTCGCCAGCGGCAGTGCCGCTCTCCAACCTTATACGCGGGCAATACTTCGTGAAATCGGCAAATCACTTAATGATGTTAACAACAAAATCAACCTTGCCGGTCATACCGATGCCACACCATATTCTTCTGGTGACATAAGCTACAGTAACTGGGAATTATCTGCTGACCGTGCCAATGCTTCACGCAGAGAGCTCATCGCTGGCGGAATGAGTCCGGATAAAGTACTTCGTGTCGTCGGACTGTCTTCAGCCGTATTGTTTGACAAGAAAAATCCTTTTAATCCGGTAAATCGCAGAATCAGTATTATCGTTATGAATGAAAAGGCCGAACAGGAAATAACAAAAGACCCGCAAAGTATCACTGTGGACAACCAGGAAAAACTGACTAAAGGCTCGCTAAGCCATGCACAAGTCATTTCGCAATAACTTAAATGGCGCGCAAACCGATACTTCAGCGATAGCAGGTTTGCCACCTGCCTTGGTGGCGTTACTTGTCCAGTTACTGGCATTAAGTGTTGTTCTGCTATTAGTAGCTACCGCACTTTTGCAACAATGGCGTATTTATGAATGGGCGGTATTGCAAGGGTTGATCGCAGCCAGTATCAGCTACCCGTTAAAATTGTCAATATGGTGGATTCCCATTCAGTTGTTTTTTACGCCGGCTTTAGTGGCAACCTTGGCGCTCGCGTTATCCCCACTCTGGTTTTTCGCCGGTTTTCTTTTTATCGTCCTGATATACGGAAAAACATACCAAACACAAGTTCCACTTTTCTTTTCCAGCCAAGAAGCAGCCCAGGCATTAGCTTCGTTATTACCCAGTCAAAAGAATTTTTCTTTTATTGATTTGGGCTGCGGATATGGCGGTTTGCTAAATAAACTGGCTGAAGTCCGGCCAGATGGAAAATTTCACGGCATTGAGGCTGCACTGCTGCCATGTCTGCTAGGCAAGTTTCAAGAGATGGTCTCAACATCTGACAAGACAATACGATGGGGTGATTTTTGGCAACATAACCTGTCATCTTATGATGTTGTTTACGCCTATCTCTCACCGGTTCCGATGCAGGCATTATGGGGAAAAGCATGTCGGGAAATGCGGCCAGGCAGCATTTTCATTAGTAATAGTTTTATGATACCCGGGATAAGGCCTGATAAGATTGTAGAACTCAGTGACTTCACAGAGTCTGCTCTGTATTTGTGGCAAATCAGGAAAGATACGGAATAATAGTTATTGCTGATTTACGCAAGCAGGATTCGTTCTGCTGATTACTGGCGGCGCCAGGTTGTGCCTTGAGATCCATCTTCAAGAATTATGCCTGCATCAGACAGATTTTTTCGAAGCGTATCTGCTTCAGCATAGTTACCTGACTTTCTTGCATTTAAGCGCTGCAAAATCATTTGCTCGATTTCTTCTGGTGAAAACATAACGTCATTTGCCGCAGCAGTACGCTGTTGTAGATAATCCTGCGGGTTTTGTTGCAACAATCCTAACACTTTGCCAAGTTGTTTTAATAAGGCAGCTTTTTGCGTTGATTTGGATTTATTGACATCGCTTGCGAGGTCGAATAGAACGGCGATCGCCTCTGGCGTATTGAAATCGTCATTCATTGCTTCCATAAATAATCGCGCCTGATCATCTTCCCAGTCTATCCTGGTATCTGAAATTTCATGCTCCTTTAAAGCAGTGTATAAACGATCCAGTGCATTTTTTGCATCGTCCAGATGTTGATTGGAATAATTCAGTGGACTGCGATAATGAGCGCGCAAAATAAAAAAACGGATAATTTCGGGCTGATATCGCTTGAGAATTTCCCGTACTGTAAAAAAATTGCCCAAAGATTTAGACATTTTTTCATTATCCACGCGCACAAAGCCATTGTGCATCCAATAGTTAACGAAAGGATGGTCATGTGCCCCCTCACTCTGTGCAATCTCATTTTCATGATGGGGAAACTGTAAATCCTGCCCACCACCGTGGATATCGAAATGATCGCCTAAAAACTGCTCACCCATTGCTGAACATTCTATATGCCAACCAGGACGACCTTTTCCCCAGGGTGAATCCCAATAAGGCTCTCCTGGTTTCGCTGCTTTCCACAGCACAAAATCCAGCGGGTCTTTTTTCTTCCGGTCGACTTCGACGCGCTCCCCGGCTCGTAAATCTTCTAATGATTTACCAGAAAGTTTTCCATAACCTGGAAACTTATGAACGGAAAAATATACATCACCGTTATTTGCATGATAAGCCAGCTCCTTGGTCACTAACGTTTCGATCATGGTAATCATGTTTCCTATAAACTGGGTTGCACGCGGTTCGTGTGAAGGCCGTGCAACACCCAGCGCAGCAGCATCCTCTTCCATTGCTCGAATAAAACGATCGGTCAAGGTATCTATTGACTCATTATTCTCCAGCGCACGCTGAATTATTTTATCGTCAATATCAGTAACATTACGTACATAAATAACGTTAAGACCGATTGTTTTCAACCAACGGACAACCATATCAAAGACAACCAATACGCGGGCATGACCCAGATGGCAGTAATCATAGACAGTCATGCCACATACATATAGCTTGACGATACCTGGCGTTAGCGGAACAAACTTCTGCTTCGCTCTGTTGAGCGAATTGTAAATTTTAAGCATGATGATATTTTGGCGGGGGAGATTGTGAAGCGGACTATCTTCTTGATAGAATCCCTATTATTGCTGGGGAAAATGCTAAAATGCCAGCGGATTATAACATAATCAATACCAAGATTCTTAATTGCTGATTTTATCTATATTTTTAACAGGAGCTCATGTGCGAATTTTTCAATTAGCTATATTAACTACGACGTTTTTTTTAAGCATGGCGGTTTATGCGAATAATCCGAAAATTAAAATAACAACCAACCTTGGCGATGTGACGCTCGAGCTCTACCCTGAAAAAGCACCCAAAACGGTCGAAAACTTCGTACAATACGCCTCGGATGGCTTTTACAAGAATACCATATTTCACCGTGTCATTCCCAATTTCATGATTCAAGGCGGGGGTTTTGACCCAACCTACACACAGAAGCCAACGAGACAACCGATAAAAAACGAAGCGGCGAATAATCTCAAGAATCAGATTGGTACCATAGCCATGGCACGGACTTCAGATCCTCATTCCGGAACAGCGCAATTTTTTATCAATGTTGCGGATAATGATTTCCTTGACTATACAGCACCAACTCAGCGTGGTTTCGGTTATACCGTATTTGGTAAAGTTATCGAAGGGATGGATATCGTCAATCAGATCGCATCAACACCAACCGGCCCCGGGGGACCATTTCGAAGTGATGTTCCGCAGAAAATGATACTCATTGAAAATATCGAGGTCATTGCAACCGCCGATGCAGATTCAAGCAACCCACAATAAGACATTTTTCAGTTGAAATTGTTACTGACAAAACATTAAGGATAAATATGGTTGAACTACATACTAATTACGGCGTTATTACTTTTGAACTTGATAATGAGAAAGCGCCAATAACCGTGAAGAATTTTCTTGAATATGTAAATAGCGGCCATTATGACAATACGATTTTTCATCGTGTTATCGATGATTTTATGATTCAGGGTGGAGGTTACGAGCCGGGAATGAAACAAAAACCAACGCGCGCGCCAATTGAAAATGAAGCCGCCAATGGCCTCAAGAATGATGCGTATTCCATCGCGATGGCACGCACATCTGATGTACATTCTGCAACGGCACAATTTTTCATCAATGTCGCCAGCAATGGATTTCTGAATTACAGTGCCTCGACGACACAGGGTTTTGGCTATTGTGTTTTTGGCAAAGTCGTTGACGGGCGAGAGGTTGTTGATAAAATCAGAAAAGTCAAAACTGGCGATAGGAACGGCCACCAGAATGTTCCATTGGAAGATGTTGTTATCCAGAAAGCGGTTGTTGTATAACAACCTGGATTTCATTAGTCAGTCAGTTTCGCGGCTGACTAATGGCTGTTTTTTAGACCTAAGTTGAAATGACAATGTGAAGTGAAACTATGATAAGCCCCTTGCTAAATCGGCTTTAATGTCACGCGTTGATTCCAGTCCAGTTGCAATGCGCAATAAGCCTTCCGTTATGCCTGCCGCATCACGTGCTTCTTGAGTGATACGACCATGAGTCGTGGTTGCGGGATGTGTCAATGTACTTTTTGCGTCGCCCAGATTAGCCGTAATTGATATTAATTGTGTGGAATCTATAACCCGCCATGCAGCCGATCTGCCTCCCTTGACTTCAAACGTTACGATGCCACCGCCGGTTTTTTGCTGACGTTTAGCAAGTTCATACTGTGGATGCGACGGCAAACCAGGATAAAATACACGAGATACGTTTGGCTGCGCTTCCAGCCAGCGTGCAATTTCCATTGCGTGTGCCGCGTGAGCATCCATTCTTATTTTTAGCGTTTCAATACCTTTCAGAATTATCCAAGCATTAAAAGCACTCAATGTTGGTCCGGCCGTTCGCAAGAAACCAAACACACCACCTTCCATTAATAAGTCTCGAGGGCCCAGTACAGCGCCACCCAGCACCCTTCCCTGTCCATCAAGATACTTAGTCGCGGAATGGATAACGATGTCAGCACCAAACTCAAGTGGTCTTTGTAATACCGGCGTGCAAAAACAATTGTCGACGACGAGCCAAGCGCCCGCTTTCTTCGCGAGTGCAGATAATGTTGTTATATCAGAAACCTCAGTCAATGGGTTTGACGGTGTTTCCAAAAACAGCAGTTTTGTATTTGGCCTGATTGCAGCATCCCATTCGGACGCTTCGGTTGCTGATACAAAAGTTGTCTCAATCTGGAAGCGCTTGAGAATATTGTTAAATAGGTTAACAGTAGCACCGAACAAGCTGCGCGAGGCAATAATATGATCGCCAGCCGAAAGTAACCCCATCACGCACGAAAGAATTGCTGACATGCCAGAGGAAGTTGCTATACAGGTTTCGGCGCCTTCCATTGCCGCAAGTCTTTCTTCCAGGGCTGTTACCGTGGGGTTGGTAAACCGCGCATAAATATTGCCGGGCTCTTCCCCAGAGAATCGTGCAGCAGCCTGTGCAGCGCTGTCAAATACAAAGCTCGAGGTAAGGTACAACGCCTCGGAATGTTCATTAAACGGACTACGGTGAATTCCCGTTCGTAGCGCCAATGTTTCTAATTCAAGATCGTCAGACACGGCAATCCTTGTTTATAAATTCTATTGGTATTTTCTATTAAAATAAATACCGGCCTAAAATACCAGGATGTAAATGCAAGAATCCCATTTCTGATTATGCAAAGTATACAGATTGAAAAGTATTCAATCCGCTATCGCAAAACTTAAATCCAATTGCGTACTCCCGTTCCGGCCCACCTTTATCGTGCCAGCGTTACGTTGTGACTCGATGGCATTCAAGTAATCTGATGTTATATTACCTGATATATAGTTCCCGTCAAAACAGGAAGTTTCAAAGTTTTTAACGCAAGGATTCACTTTGGATACATCATGCTTCAAAGAATCAAGATCTTGAAAAACCAAGTAATCTGCGCCAATTTCTCGGCAAATTTGCTCTTCATCGCGGTCAGTTGCAATCAGTTCCTGACGCGTTGGCATATCAATGCCATAGACATTTGCATATCTGACAGGCGGGGCTGCCGATGCAAAATAAATTTTGTTAGCACCTGCGTCTCGTGCCATTTGGACAATTTCCCGGCTGGTTGTGCCCCGTACAATTGAATCATCAACCAGCATGACATTTTTGCCGCGAAACTCGACACTCATTGCATTCAGCTTCTGGCGAACGGATTTTCTTCGTTGTTGTTGGCCAGGCATAATGAATGTGCGGCCAACATAGCGATTTTTTACAAAACCCTCACGAAAATTTATGCCGAGACAATTTGCCAGTTGCAAAGCGCTCGGACGGCTGGAATCTGGAATGGGTATCACGACATCAATATCAAGGTGCTGCATGTTTTTGGTGATTTTCCCAGCCAGACTCTCGCCCATATTAAGCCGGGTTTCGTACACTGAAATGCCATCTATCATTGAATCAGGTCGGGCAAGGTACACATACTCAAAAATGCAAGGATTTAAAGAAGCATTACTGGCGCACTGTTTGCTGTAAAAATTCCCATCGCCATCAATAAATATGGCTTCACCGGGTGCAACATCCCGAATCAGCTTAAAGCCAAGCGTATCCAGCGCGACACTTTCGGATGCAACCAGATACTCGGTTCCCTGATCAGTTTCCATCGCGCCAAATACCATCGGGCGAATGCCGAAAGGATCGCGAAAAGCTAGTAATCCATAACCAGCGATCATTGCGACCACAGCATACGCACCTTCACATCGTTGATGCACACCGGAAACTGCTGCAAAGATTGCAGAAGGGTCCAGCTGGTAATTACGGGTGCTTCTCTGTAATTCATGCGCCAAAACATTCAGCAAAACTTCTGAATCCGAGTTCGTGTTAACATGCCGTAGATCAGCTTGAAATAATTCATGATTTAATTGCGCCGCATTGGTGAGGTTGCCATTGTGCCCTAATACAATACCGAATGGAGAGTTGACATAAAATGGTTGTGCTTCAGCAGGAGAGCCTACTGAACCAGCGGTAGGATAACGTACATGACCAATTCCCATGTTCCCTGTTAGTACGCGCATATTGCGGGTGCGGAACACATCACGTATCATCCCGCAACCCTTGTGCATGTGAAATGTATTTTCCTGCGCCGTAACAATTCCACCTGCATCTTGTCCACGATGCTGCAGCATCAGCAAGCCATCATAAAGTAATTGATTGGCCGGCGATTTTGCAACAATCCCCAAAATTCCACACATATTTCTGCTCCGTATTAAATAGCCGGATCAAATAATTAAAATCGAAAATTAACCGTGATGATACATTCAATTCAATCTGGAATTATCACAGGCGCTGATAACGATCAGCTTTCTTCAAAATCAATCCGGCTGGAAATATCTTTTGGCAACCAAGGCATTACCTTTATCGCAAAATTCTCTAGAGGCTGACTCAGTAAAGCCTGTTGCCAGAACTTTTGTTGTGGCAATGCGGTTAATCCAGCTATTAAAATCAAGACGGTTACAACCAGTAGTCCACGCAAAAAGCCAAAAACTGCACCAAGAAAACGGTCAATGAAGCCAAGACCGATACTTTTTATCAGCGCTGATAATAATTTCGTAATAAGTACTGCAACGATTAATACCGACAAAAACAGCACAAAAAAAGCGGCCAGTAATCGTATTGATTCGCCACCAATTTCAGCGGGCAGCATGGGCTCAAAATCCACTGCAAAGGAGCCTGCCACAATAAATGCTACAATCCACCCGGCTAATGACAATGATTCCCGTATAAATCCACGTATGATACTCAGCAATACCGATACTAAAAAAATGCCCAGCACGACATAATCAAAGATGGTCATTGGCGAGTGAAGTAACGAAGTCGATATTTTATTGCAAAAATAGAAAAAAAATGGTTACGCTATTTGGCCGTTACGACGCCATCAAGACCGAGTTCTCTCAATTTAACAAGTTCCTGTTCTGCAGCGCTACGCGTTGTAAAAGGACCAACACGTACACGCATCATCTCTTTGTTGTTGGTCATTAATGTTTCTGTATAGGCATTAATTCCCCGGGACACAAGATTCTGCTGTTGATGAATGGCCTTGGAATGATCTGAAAATGCGCCTAGTTGCACGACGAATGTTTTTGCGTTTGAAACCTGCGCCCGTTCCGTACGAGTAGGCTCTGCATCAATAGAAGCAATATTTTCCTGCGGTTTAACAGGTGGAACAGGAACTGCATACTGCTTCTCCAGCTTTTCCACTGGATAAGTTTCCATTTGTGAAGGCACTGCAGATTCAAATGGTAATGGCTCAACGCGTTCATGTACATTTATTTCATCAATTACTTCTTCTGTTGCATCCTCATCAACGGGCGATTCTTGGTAAGTCTGTAATGATGGTGCAGGCTCGCTCATCGGTGCCTCAGAAGGAAGCCGAATGGCGATTTCATGCTGCGAGACTTCGGGCTCTTCGTCAAATATCAATGGTAAAATAATAATTGCCGCAATCACCAATGCTATTGCACCGACCAAACGTCTCCTGGCACGCTTTCTTAATAGTAATTCTTCTTCACTGATATTATCTGCCATTTACAATACCTGATTTGTCCTTGCCTATCGATTATTCAATATGGCGCTTACCGTATAAAATGATCCTAGCACGCAGATTCTATCATTATTAGTTGCGTGCTCACAGGCATAACTATATGCTGCGACCGGGTCAGAAAATACATGAATTGCATTGCTTACGCCGTTGACACCCACTTCATTCAATATTTCCAACAATTCTTCAGCTTCTGCGCCACGGGGCGCATGAATCGTTGATATCAGCCATACATCAACACAATGTTTCAATGCTTTTACAACACCGGCAATATCCTTATCCTTCAACATCGCAAATACGGCATAAGTATGCTGGTAAGACTGCATGTCATCAAGATTATCAGCCAATACATGCGCCGCATCAGCATTGTGCGCAACATCCAGTATAGTCAGTGGGTTGCCTGAGAGTATCTGGAATCGACCTGGTAACGATACATCCAAAAGACCATGTCGAATATCATTCATGCTAACCGGCAAGTACTCTTCAACAACATCCAGTGCAGCAAGGCATGCGCTGGCATTGTTAAGTTGAATGGAGCCACGCAATGCAGGATAAGGCAGACAATGCCGTTTGCCTGCAATTCCCCGGAAGTGCCATTGCTTTTGCTCTGTCACGTAGCCGAAATCTTCATCAATCTGCAAAATATTTGCACCGATTTTCTCTGCTTGTTGATTGATAGTCTCTGGAACGTTGGTTTCTGCACAAATTACGGTCTTTCCTTTTCTAAAGATACCCGCTTTCTCAAAACCAATTGCCTCACGTGTGACCCCTAGATAATCCATATGGTCCATACCGATACTGGTTAATATGGCGCAATCGGCATCAAATACGTTTACTGCATCCAGGCGGCCTCCCAGACCAACTTCTAGAATTGCGATGTCTACCTTAGCACGTATAAACAATAGCATAGCCGCTAAGGTACCAAATTCAAAATAAGTTAAGGAAACGCCACTATTTTTCCTGGCTATCTCAATCTTATTAAAAGCTTCGCATAAATCGGTGTCAACGACTTCTTGTTGACCAATTCGGATGCGTTCGTTATACCGAAGAAAGTGAGGCGATGTATAACAACCAACGTGGAATCCGGCACTGGTTAATATCGCTTCCAGCATTGCGCATACGGATCCTTTTCCATTGGTACCACCCACAACAATAAGTGGAAACACGGGCATCAACTTCAGTTGATCTCTGACATGACTGACACGCTCCAAACTTAGTTCAATGGATGTCGGATGAATCTGTTCAATATAAGTCAGCCATTCAACCAGTGTCTGGGGCTTTGAACGATGAGGTGTCATTCGCTCCAAAAATAAAACGAAGCAGCGCTTGAAATCAAGATGCCGGGGCCGGTACGCGCATGAGCAACGTGCAAAGATTGCCAATTTTGTCCCGTATCTGCCGGCGATCAACAATCATATCAACTGCGCCATGCTCCAATAAAAATTCTGCGCGCTGGAATCCATCTGGCAATTTTTGACGGACAGTTTGCGCAATGACCCGCGGACCGGCAAAACCTATGAGGGCGCCGGGCTCTGCGATCACAACATCGCCGATAAATGCGAAACTGGCAGATACACCGCCCATCGTGGGATCGGTCAATACTGAGATAAAAGGTAGCTTTTCTTTACTCAGACGGGTCAAGGCCGCCGATGTTTTAGCCATTTGCATCAGTGAAAACAAGCCTTCTTGCATTCGTGCACCGCCGCTGGCGGAAAAGCAAATGAATGGTAAATGCTTGTCAAGACATACCTGTATTCCGCGAACAAAACGTTCGCCTACAACTGATCCCATCGAACCGCCCATGAAACCAAACTCAAAGACGGCAACAACAACCGGGACTGTTTTGACGCTACCCTGCATGACCACCAGCGCATCATCTTCACTTGAATTTTCCTTTGCCTGCGACAGCCGGTCAACGTACCGCTTGCTATCTTTAAATTTCAGGGGGTCCAGTGCAATCACTTCTGCGCCAATCTCCTGACGTCCTTCGACATCGAGCAAATGATCAAGGCGTTCCCGTGCTGAAACACGATTGTGATAGCCGCACCTGGGACAAACATTTATGTTTTTCACAAGATCAGTGTAGTAAAGCACAGCCTCGCAATCACTACATTTACTCCACAGCCCTTCCGGAACAATTTTCTTTTCGCCGCTTTCTTTACGATTGATTTTAGGCGGAATAATTTTCTCAAACCAGCTCATTGACTTAGCATCCTATCATCGGCATGACGCGCTACCATGACTTTCATCGATGGCATTGCGGAGCGATTTTAACAAATTTCCAACATTCGCCAGTACTTCTGTTTTTGGCGATTTTTCAATTTCTTCAATAATGCGACTTCCGACTACCACTGCATCCGCTAATACCGACACCGCTTTCGCAGTCGCACCGTCACGAATACCAAAACCGACGCCGATGGGAATAGAAATAAACGAACGCAATTGCGTCAGCATGTTAGATACTTCGGACAAATCAAGGTGAGATGCGCCTGTCACGCCTTTAAGCGAGACATAGTAAATATAGCCTTGCGCCATTTTTGCCACTTGCTCCATGCGCTTTGGTGGTGTCGTCGGCGACAGCAGGAAAATAGCATCAATTTCATATCGATTAAGCTGCTTTACCCAGGAAGCGCATTCTTCAGGTGGATAATCCACAATTAACACGCCATCCACGTCACATTCTTTCGCTTTTGCTGCAAAATTTTCCTGTCCCATTGCCTCTACCGGATTGGCATATCCCATCAGTACGACTGGCGTATTAATATCAGTTTTTCTAAATTCAGCCACCATGTCCATTACATCTCGCAGACCAACATGGTGCTTTAGCGCGCGCTCGGACGAACGCTGGATCGTTGGTCCATCCGCCATCGGATCGGAGAATGGTACCCCCAGTTCAATAATATCCGCGCCAGCTTTTACCAATTCTCGCATCAAAGGGACGGTCATAGACGGATCAGAATCCCCCGCGGTAATAAATGGAATTAACGCTTTTTTATTTTGTGCCTTAAGTGCGGTAAAGGTTGTAGCAATACGATTCATACAGTTAGTATTAAAGTGAACCTGCGATAGCTGATATCAGGCTATTGAATATATACATGCACTGAAAGTTGAAATACGAAATGTTCATACAATTCTAACGGCGGCGGAAATTTATAGCTTTATGCCGGACATCTCTGCGACAGTCGCCATATCCTTATCACCACGGCCTGAAAGATTGACCAGCAACAATTTGTCCTTATCTAGCGTCTGCGCATGGCGAGCAGCATAAGCTAATGCATGACTGGATTCCAGCGCTGGCATGATTCCTTCATAACGGCAAAGTGTGTGAAAAGCGTCCAACGCTTCATCATCAGTAACGGCTGCATATGACGCACGACCAATATCTTTTAGCCAGGCATGTTCCGGCCCAACTCCAGGATAATCTAAGCCGGCAGAAACTGAATGCGTCTCAATAATCTGACCATTCTCATCCTGAATCAGATAAGTGCGGTTGCCATGCAGTACTCCCGGCCTTCCCTTCATAAGGGTGGCGGCGTGCTGGTCGGTTTCTATGCCTTTTCCTGCTGCTTCAACACCAATCATGCGCACATTTTCGTCATTAATATAAGGATAAAAGAGACCAATCGCATTTGATCCCCCGCCGACACAAGCAATCAATGCATCGGGTTGACGCCCGTATTCGTCCTGCATTTGTTTTTTTGCTTCATTTCCAATCACTGTCTGAAAGTCCCGCACCATCATCGGATACGGATGCGGCCCCGCTACGGTTCCGATAATATAAAAAGTGTTCTCCACATTGGTAACCCAGTCACGCATGGCTTCATTGAGCGCATCTTTCAGCGTGCGGGAGCCTGATTCAACGGGCACGACGGTTGCACCCAGCAATTTCATACGGTAGACATTCGTCGCTTGACGCTTTACGTCTTCGGCGCCCATATAAACCACACATTCCATGCCATAGCGTGCCGCCACAGTAGCGCTGGCCACACCATGCTGTCCAGCGCCAGTTTCAGCAATAATACGGGATTTGCCCATGCGACGCGCCAGCAGCGCTTGCCCAACAGTATTATTTACTTTGTGCGCACCGGTGTGATTCAAGTCTTCTCGTTTTAAGAGAATCTGTGCACCACCAAGGTGCGCTGACCAGCGTCTAGCATGGTAAATTGGACTCGGGCGTCCGACATAATGATTTAGCTCATCGGCAAACTCTGCTTGAAACTTCTCATCATTTTGATAACGCTCATATTGAACACGTAAATCGTCGAGTGCTGAGATTAGCGTCTCGGCGACAAATACACCCCCGTAAGGACCAAAATGGCCCTGCTTATCGGGAAGATCATAAGCTTTCACTAGTTCTTACTCCTTGCATGAAGGCAGAAATTTTCTGTCTGTCTTTTATACCCTTGGCAGCTTCCACTCCACTCGAAACATCGACCGCCCATGGCCGTGTCTGCTTTATGGCCTGCGATATATTATCTGGATTAAGGCCGCCAGAGAGAATTAAAGGCAAAGATAACTTTTGCGGGATCAGTTTCCAATCAAACACATGCCCCGTTCCACCGGGCATTCCCGCCGTATAAGTATCCAGTAGCATGCCGCTTGCCTGGTGATAGCGAGATGCGTATTGTATCAAATCCAGGTCTTTCCTAACACGAATCGCTTTGATATAAGGTAAACAAAATTGCTCGCAAAATTCAGGTGATTCATCGCCATGAAATTGCAATAAACTTAACCCACCTTTCACAGATGTTTCTTCCACCCACGCTGGTGTCGGATCAACATAAACACCCACTGTCGTCACAAATGGTGGTAACGCTGAGATAATTTCACGTACCGAATCCGGTGTAATATAACGTGAACTCTTGGGCCAGAATACAAAACCAACCGCATGAGCACCCAACCTGGCCGCTGACAATGCATCTTCTGTGCGGGTGATGCCGCATATTTTGACTCGAACTGGCGTCATTTTGCGTTATTAAGGGGGCTGTTCATCCCGCCATTGTAACGCACCAGACTGATTTGGCTGTTTAGTTTGATGGAAATGTGCGCCATTAAATCAATTGGCCAACTAAGGCCGTACCATCCCCATATTTCCATGGGATATCTTATTTCAGGAAAAAAGCACTGTACCCGCGTCAAAAATGGTCGACGACATAACAAGAGGTAGTCCTATCAGGTTAACGATTATAAGCAAGCTGTATCTTAATAGCGGCATTCATTGAGTAATATTATCCGTATCGAGAAACAAACGCGTCCAGATAAAACAAGCCTTTTATTAATAGCATGAATTTAATGTTTAGACAGAGTCCGGCAGCTATTTACTAAAAGAAAAAAATATCAGGCTATAAGATTGTTCACGACACGTTCCAGGTTCGCGCGATGACAGTACTGTTTTATGATGCAGTCATTCGCAAATAGTTGTTTGAGATAATAATGGAGCGTCTATAGCGTTTTCACGAAATCCAGAACTTCGTCAACATGACCCGGTACTTTTACGCTGCGCCATTCACAGCGCAAAACACCATCAGTGTCGAGTACGAATGTGCTGCGGTCAATTCCGCGAACTTGCTTGCCGTACATATTTTTCATTTTAATGACGCCAAACAAATTACAAACAGTCTCATCTGTATCACTAAGCAGATCAAATGGAAAGGCCATTTTTTCTTTGAATTTTTCATGTGATGCCACGGTATCACGCGATATTCCAACTATAATACAATTATGATTCTGAAACGCCTGGTAATTGTCGCGGAACTGCTGCCCTTCCGTGGTGCAACCTGGCGTATCATCTTTGGGATAAAAATAAATGACGATATTACTGCCTTTTACCGCGGATAAAATGAAAGTCTTATCCCCGGTTGAAGGCAGTTTAAAATCAGCTATTGGTTGGTTAAGCATCATTTTATTAACTATGGAACCTGTTGATCAATCACAATGGATATATCCTTGTCTCCTAATTTCACTGGTTGACTGAAGCCTTGAAGATCACCACTTGTCGGTACTGCTTGACCGGATTTAGATATTCTTGCTTCAACTATCACTTCAGGAAAACTGGAAATTTTCATGTTCGGCATCATCGCCATATCATCATTTAATGTAAAAGTCGCCGGAATGTCGCTGACTTTTAAACGATGAATAGCTAGCGGCATTTTAGGACCTGTTTTGGCGCGTGCATAAATGAATAACGTGTCATCCGGCGCAGCTTTTGCTGCTATCGCCCCACTTAACGTAACGGTCCCGGAAATTGATGCATCATCCACAGTGTCGGTGGCTTTGGCGGAATCATCCGTACCGTTGTCAGCAACAATCATTTGGTCCTGACCATCGTTATCCGACTCAGGCGCTGGCGCTTGTTCAGAGACTGGCGCCATTTGTCCATTCGAAGCCAGCGATTTAGCTTCAGCGATGCTGTCGGTTACTGACTCCGCCAATTTGGAATCTGCCGGTAAAACTGCCAATAATCTTTCCCAGTAGGCAGCCGCTTGGCCAAATTTGCCTTGCTCAAATTCAACAGTACCGGCTAAAGCCAGTGCTTTTGGATATTCAGGATCAATACTCAATGCCTGCTGAATCAGTGCCGCTGGTTCCCCGGCCAGCACCCCATCATTTGACATCGCCAAAACATCCGCATAATCACTGAGTATTTGAGGGCTATCTGGTGCCAGTTCCACTAATCTCGCATAAGTCTCTGTCGCCTCGTCAAAGCGACCCATGATGGTATAGGTCCTACCCAGCATAACCCACCCTTCAATATCATCAGGGTTATCGTTGAGACGCGCGATCAAATTTTCCAACACAGACGAGAATTCCGGATGACCTTCTGGCCCCTCTGCTGTATTAACCGACTGCATTTGGGTTGCGCTGGCAAGTTGCGCCTGTGGGAGCAAACCACGGCTATCGCCAATGGAAAGATAAAGAAAGATCGCCGACAAGGGAATGGTCAGTACGATAAAAACTGAAGTAACGATACTGCGCCCTTTTGCTCGCAACGTTTTTTCATTACTACTATCCGGTACATCCTGTAGCAGGCGCTGTTGTAATTCCTGTTTACTTTTTTCATATTGCTCCTGTGACAAGATATCATTACGTAAGTCCTGTTCCAGTTCAGCGAGTTGGTCACGATAAATACTTACATTGGCGGTATCATGCGCTACGCCTTGCTCCAGACTTTCTCTTTTACGTAATAACGTAGGAACAACGAATAATAATGCGGTTACAATTAAAATACCCGCGATAACCCAGAAAGATGTCATGCGTTATTACCTTTATTTTCATTCAATAGTGCTTCAGCTTTTTTCTGTGCGTCTTCTGATATCGGTATTTCTGCGTCTTCAACCTGTTGGCGTCGGCGCCTGAGATATAAGAACAACGTTATGGATCCAGCAATAAATAGTATCATCGGACCAAACCACAACAGGAACGTTGTTGATTTTAGCGGTGGATTGTAAAGCACAAAGTCGCCATAGCGCTCAACCAGAAATTCAATGATTTCTTCATCGGTTTTATTCGCCTTTATGAGCTCGCGAATTTCCCGCCGCATATCATTCGAAAAATCAGCCCGCGATTCCGCGATCGTTTCGTTCTGACAGACCAGACAGCGCAGTTCCTCCGTTAATTCCAGCATCCGTTTTTCAACTTCCGGATCATCAGCCACAGGCCGTGCCTCCTGATCCGCCCAACCAGTTAACGGCACCAGTAGCAGCAGCAACACTAACCGAACACTTATAGATCTCGCACTGCCTACGAGTTGTGACATAAAAAATTGCAGTTCATTCAGTAAATTTTTCATGATTGCCCTTGCAAGTCTTTAACCATCGGTAAAATTGTTTCTTCCAATGATTTTACAGTCACAGGTCCGATTTGCTTGTGCCGAATAATACCTTGTTTATCAATAATATAAGTTTCAGGCACGCCATATACGCCATAATCGATGCCAACCCTACCTTCAGGATCAACGATGCTTACAGTATATGGATCACCAAATTGCCTTAACCATTGCAAGGCTGTATCACGATCGTCCTTGTAATTAAGGCCATAAATCGGAACAATGCCCGCATTCGCCAACTGAACAAATAAAGGATGTTCGTCGCGGCACGCCACACACCAGGATGCCCATACGTTTAATAACCAGACTTTGCCCAGATTATCCTGTGCCGTTAACTTTTTCTCAGGATAATGTAATTGCTGCAGCTCAAAATCAGGCGCTGGTTTATCTATTAACGGCGAAGGGACCTGTCGTGGATTCAACGAAAGCCCTGCGAACAGAAAAACAACCAGAATCATGAATGCAACTAGCGGCAATAGAAAGCGTGTCATACTTTTTTTACCTCGGTTTCTGCCATTAATACGGTTGACGTATTAGGCGTAGCTGTTGCGACAGAAACAGGTGCAACCTGGGCATCTGCCGCTTTTTCACTTTCCTTGTTACCACTATCATCATCAGCTGCTTTACCTTTACGGCGAATAGAGAAGCGATAGCGACGATCAGTTATCGCCAGAATACCACCAAACGCCATCATCAGGCAGCCCAGCCAGATCCAGGTAACGAAAGGTTTATGGTATATCCTGACAACCCATTCATCATTTGCTAAAGGTTCACCCAGAGCAACATAGAGATCGCGCATCAGGCCTGTATCTATTGATGCTTCTGTCATTACCATGCCTGACGCATTATAAGTCCGTTTTTCAGGTTGTAGGCTACGCATGTACTCACCATCCTTAAGGACTTCAATTTCTCCCTGAATTGATTTGTAATTTGGTCCAACGACATCGCCTACACCATTAAAGCGAAAGGTATAGTTATTCACCGTGATAACATCGCCAACGTTCATTCTGACATCTTTTTCGATTTCGTAACCATTTACCATCGTTACACCGATGATAAAAATTGCCACGCCCAGATGCGCAAAATGCATGCCATAGTAACTTCTGGACTGTCTAGCAAGCTTGGCAAACAATCCACCATCCCCACTATTTTGCAAGCGATGCTTCAAATTGACCAGAATGCTTGTAATGATCCAAAAAGCCAGCAATAAACCGAAGCTAACCAACAGCTTCCACTCTCCCATCACAAACGGCATCGCCAATGCTGTGACGAGGCTGACAGCAAAAGCCCAACGCATGCGAATCGCCAGCGTTGGCAGGCTGGCCTGTTTCCAGCGCGCAATAGGTCCTAACCCGATGAGGAAGATAGCCGGTGTCATTACGGGTACAAAAACCGCTTCAAAGTAGGGCGGACCGACTGATAATTTACCTAACCCAAGCGAATCAACAATTAATGGATAAAGTGTGCCAAGCATGACGCTTCCAGCCGCCACCATGAGTAATAAATTATTGGCAAGCAACATTGATTCACGAGACAGCAATGAAAATTTACCGCCCAGACCAACTTTGGGCGCGCGCCAAGCAAACAATAACAACGAGAATCCAATAACCACGACCAAAAAGACCAGTATGAAAATACCGCGTTCAGGGTCCGTGGCAAAAGCGTGCACGGAAGTTAACACGCCGGAGCGTACCAAAAATGTACCGAGTAAGCTTAACGCAAAAGTACTAATTGCCAGTAATACTGTCCAGCTCTTAAAGCTACCCCGTTTTTCTGTTACCGCCAATGAATGAATCAGTGCTGTACCCACCAGCCATGGCATAAAAGAGGCGTTTTCGACAGGATCCCAAAACCACCAGCCGCCCCAGCCCAATTCATAATAAGCCCACCAGCTTCCCATCATGATGCCACAGGTTAAAAATACCCAGGCAACGGTTGTCCAGGGGCGCGACCAACGTGCCCAGGCGGCATCAAGCTGACCGCTCAATAAGGCGGCGATTGAAAATGCGAAAGCCACCGAAAAACCTACATATCCCATATACAGCAAAGGCGGATGATAGACCATTCCGGGATCCTGCAATAACGGGTTCAGGTCACTGCCTTCCATCGCTGCCGGCAGCAGACGGTCAAACGGATTGGAAGTAAATAGCATGAACAACAAAAAACCAACACTAATGAGGCCAAGGACACCGATCACCCGGGCAACCACTTCATCAGGCAGTCGGCTGCTGAACACACTGACGGCAATAGACCAGCCAGCAAGTAAAAATACCCATAGCAACAACGAACCTTCATGCGATCCCCAAGTTGCTGCAAAACGATATTGCAGAGGCAGTTCAGTGTTTGAATTCGCTGCCACATTCAATACTGAGAAATCGCTGGTAACAAACGAATAAGCTAGGCATCCAAAAGCAATCGCCACGAACACAAACTGACCTTGCACCACCGGCCGTGCCAGGGCCATCCATGAGGGTATACCACGCGCCGCGCCAATAATGGGCAACGTTCCCTGTGTCAATGCTAGCAATAGAGCTAGAATCAGCGCAAAATTACCTATTTCTGGGATCATAATTATAGCTTGTAAATTTTAAAGATTAATAGGAAAACCACTGTAATTCAATCAAGCGGCATTTGTTTATTAAGACATATAAGATGACAAACTCATCTCTGCACAAAAATCATATACTGAATAAACTAACTATTATTTATTGCGTCAGAGACGTTTGTTGTGCTTTAGCCGCTTGTTCCAATGCCATCGCGGCTTCTGGCGGCATATAGTTTTCATCATGCTTGGCAAGCACTTCATCGGCTTCAAATATACCATTTGCTGCTATTTTTCCTTGCGCAACAACTCCTTTTCCCTCTTTGAACAAATCAGGAAGAATACCGGTATAGGTAACTGGAATACTTTCGGCACTATCAGTCACTGCAAAATTAACCATTAATCCGCCTTCGTGGCGTTGAATACTGCCTTCTTCCACCAATCCACCAATACGAAATCTTTTATCTATTGGCGCTTCTTTAGCAACGACCTGACTGGGACTGAAGAAAAATACCAAATTACTTTGAAAAGCGTTTAATACCAATGTTGCAGCAACGGCCAGTGCAGATAACCCCAAAGTGATAAAAGCAAGTTTTTTATGACGTGGTTTCATTTTTTATCTCTTTTTCTGTTGATTCGTGAATCAGACCAAGATGTTTGTGTAAAGTTCGACGGCGTTTTAGAATTAAAATAATTTCACCGGCAATACAAACGATAGTCATGAAGTAAGAACCCCATACATAAACGCCGTAGCCGCCCATCGAAAAAAAATCCGACCAACTCTCCCAGTTCATCGTGCTATCTCCTTCTGGTGTAACTCAGAAACCCACGCTGTATGACTTTCACGTTCAAGAATAATGACACGGGTACGCATTAATGTCATCGCAATCGAATACATCCAGCTGGCTAGCGCCATAATAAGCATGCCCCAAAGCATGGTTGTGGCCATTGTCGGTGACTGGTTCAGGCTCACAGACGCGCCCTGATGCAGGGTGTTCCACCATTGCACCGAAAAGTAAATAATCGGTATGTTAATAACACCCACCAGCGCAAGGATTGCCCCGGCTTTATCGGCGCGCCGCGGGTCATCAATAGCTGCCTGCAATGACATAAAACCAATATAAAGAAACAATAGTATCAACTCAGAGGTTAACCGTGCATCCCAGACCCACCAAGTCCCCCACATTGGCTTTCCCCATAAAGAGCCAGTCCATAGCGCAAGAAAAGTAAACATCGCGCCTGTTGGCGCAATAGCTGTTGCGACCATGGAAGACAAACGCGTATTAAAAGCTAAACCAATTCCTGCCCAGAATGCCATGACCACATATAGAAACATTGACATCCAGGCGGCAGGAACATGGATAAATATTATCCGATAAGCCTCGCCTTGCTGAAAATCAGTTGGTGCAACAAAGAATCCAATATATAAACCTGCGATTAAAAAAATAGTTGCTGCAATAACGAATATTGGAATCATTTTACCTGCAAGCGAATAAAAACTTGCCGGTGATGAATATTTAAACCAGTTAATTGCCATATTTATGATGTTAAAATTATAATTTGGTAACAACCTTATTGTTGCAACCCTTTATATTAAACTAAAATGCTGAAGTTTATTCGTAGACCGCAGTCATTTAATTTAGTTTAGAAATGTCAAGTAAATGACGTTAAGGCTCATTTAGTGGTTATTCACGGAAAGCCTTTATTATTCCATGGAAATCCGCAAGGATGATGCAACTGCCCAGGGTGCAAATACCAGCGAAACAAGAAAAAAAGCACCCAATAAAGAAAAATGCGCATCATATCCCAAGCCGGCAGCGCTCGCCTCGACAGCGCCTGAGCCAAAAATCAGTACCGGAATGTAAAGCGGCAAAACCAGTAAAGATACCAGCACACCTCCACCACGCAGACCCAATGTCAATGCCGCGCCAATTGCACCAATCAAACTCAATACAGGCGTGCCGAGCAATAATGAGGCGGTGAGCACCAAAAGCGCATCAACCGATAAATCATATTGAATACCCAGTACCGGAGCCATTAGTACTAATGGCACCCCACTTACCAGCCAATGTGCGAAGGCCTTGCCTAAGACAAGCAGAGACAAAGAATGAGGTGACAATAACATCTGCTCCAACGTTCCATCTTGATAGTCACCGGAGAACATCCGCCCAAGAGATAGCATTGAAGCCAATAGCGCTGCGACCCATACAACACCTGGCGCCATGGTTCGCAGCATATTTATTTCAGGTCCCACACTGAGTGGAAACAGACTAACGACAATAACAAAGAAAAACAACGTAGTTAACACGTCGGAACGTCGGCGCATTGCCAACAAAATATCACGCTTAATTATCCACCAAAACATTTCAGGTAAGTTGCAGCTTGTGTGTAGCTGCTGCGGCGATGTCTATTTCCTGATGTGTCGTCATTACTACCATACCACCTTGTATCAAATGCTTTTCCAACAATTCTTTAATTAATTTGATTGCGTGTATATCCAACGCTGCCAATGGCTCATCCAGTATCCACAAAGGGGTATCGCAAACCAGTAGTCGCGCCAGCGCCACCCTTTTTTTTTGTCCCTGCGACAAAACCTTGACTGGCAATAATTCGCGTCCTTTCAGACCAATATGACGCAAAGCATCACGGGCTTTTTTTTCGTCAATCTCAGTACCCGCCAGGGCACTTGAAATCCGGAGATTCTCAATTGCCGTCAAATCATCTTTGGTACCGCTCAAATGGCCCAGATATGTCAATGCTCGGTAATATACCTCACCGAGCGAGCGGATTGTTTCGCCGCACCAGCGGATATCTCCATGCGCTGGCGCGGAAAGTCCGCATAGCATTCGTAACAAACTGGTTTTGCCGCTACCATTTGGGCCGCCAACTTGCATCAGGCCACCTGCCTCCAGAGAAAAATTAATATCTCTGAATAACCGACGATCTCCACGTATACATACTAAATTACTACCTTGCAACATTTATTTGCGGCCACTACAAAACGGGCGATTATAACGCATTAGCAGTCGCTTTGGCAGGTTATCATCCAGCTGAAATTAACTGACAAGTGTCATGAATTATAATTATTCGATCTAATTAGCTGACATTAAACGCTTTGGAATAATTTTTCCTTCCGCAGAAATTTCGCCTAAGCCTAAGAATCTGCGCTCACAGTCATATAACCGAATTTTCTCTCCTGCGGATAATTGGTATACAGCTGGATGATCAAGTATCGTGCGCCCTTGTAATATTGATGTGGCCGATTGAGCATCCAGGTTGACAGCTTGCAATTCTTTTAACAAATAATCGGTCGAATACAGGCACGCTTCGCGATCAACCAGCAATTTGCGCTCAAGGGTGTCTAATGAATAAGCCTGAGACAGATCAAAGTCGTTAATAGCGCAACGACAAAGTTTACTCAGGTATGCCCCGCCGTAACCTAGCGCTTTACCAATATCTTCAGCCAATGTTCGTATGTAGGTGCCGGTACCGCATTTGACAGTGATTTGCAATTCATTCCCAACAAATACGTCAATTTTTAAATCATGAATGATAATGTCGCGCGGTTGCCGCTTGATCTCTATCCCTTTTCTCGCATAGCTATATAGTGGTTTACCCTGATATTTCAAGGCGCTATGCATTGGCGGTATCTGTTTGATCAAGCCAGTAAAATTTTGCAATTTTTTTTCGAGCTCATCGGGTTTTAGAGGCGTTTGGATCGGCCCTGGATTTTCTGCAACTGATATCTCACCATCGGCATCACCTGTCGAGCTGGTATATCCAAGCTTCACTGTGGCCTGGTAAGTCTTGTCTGCACTTAATAACATCGATGAAAATTTGGTCGCTTCTCCGAAGCAAATCGGCAGCAGTCCTGTTGCCATTGGATCCAATGTGCCGGTATGCCCGGATTTGGCTGCAGAGAAAAGGCGCTTTACAATTTGCAATGCGCGATTAGAAGTAATGCCATAGGGTTTGTTCAATAACAAAACACCATTAATTTTGCGTTTCGCTGGCTTTGGCTTATCAAGACCTGATTCACCGGCATGAGACATTTCAATAATGCGGCAGAGAATTAATAGACAGATTTGAAAAGCAACTGTTCAGAGCGGATTATGACTAGGATCGGCATTCGGGTCTACTGTTTTTCTTGCGCGATTGCTTCATCGATTAGGCGAGACAAATGAACACCATGCTCGATCGATTTATCATAAATGAAGTGAAGTTGCGGAACCGATCTTAACTTCATTCGATGGGATAGCTGCGAACGCAAAAAACCACTTGCACGTTCAAGACCCTTCTCAACCAGAAAGTTTTCTTCTTTACTGCCGAGTGTCGTATAAAAAACTTTAGCATGCGCATAATCGCGGTCAACCTCAACGCCAGTCAAAGTTATTTTAATAATGCGCGGATCCTTGATTTCATGATCGATAAGATCAGCCAGCTCGCGCTGAATTTGATCGGCTATGCGTAAAGTACGCGAAAAATCTTTGGGCATTGTTTATAATAGTAACGATTCAATTGTAAAATGAACAAATAAAGGTGCAGCGACTACAGCGTTCTTGCCGTTTCTATGACCTCGTAAACTTCCAATTGATCGCCAACCTGAATGTCGTTGTAATTTTTTAACGACAGACCACATTCAAACCCTTCTCTGACTTCTTTAATATCATCTTTAAAACGTTTCAAAGAATCCAACTCGCAACTATGAATTACTTTACCGTCTCGTAATAACCGAACTTGCGATCCACGCTTAACAATTCCATCAAGCACATAACATCCGGCAATGACACCTACCTTCGGAATGCGGAAAATTTCACGCACATCGACCAAACCGATAACATTTTCTTTACGGTCAGGAGACATCAGGCCAGATAACGCGGTTTTGATTTCATCAACAGCTTCATAAATGATATTGTAATAACGGACATCAACGCCAGAAGATGCGATTAATTTGCGCGCGCTGGCATCTGCACGTACATTAAAGCCAATTACCACGGCCTTAGATGCAAGTGCCAGATTAATATCTGATTCAATTATAGCCCCGACGCCACTATGAATAATATTCACTTTCACTTCATCGGTGGATAGTTTCTGTAAAGCGTAAGCCAACGCTTCGCAGGAGCCTTGAACATCCGCTTTGATAATTAGCCCCAGTATTTTAATATCATCTTTCTGTTCAAATGCATTCTCAAGTTTTGCAGCTTGTAATTTTGCAAGTTTGACATCCCGGTATTTGCCTTGACGGAACAGGGCAATTTCTCTTGCTTTTCGTTCATCATCCAAGACGATTACAACTTCCCCGGCTTCGGGTACTTCCGACAAACCTTGAATTTCCACCGGTATTGATGTTCCGGCATGTTTTACCGCTTTACCGTTTTCATCGAACATGGCCCGCACCTTACCAAAAACAGCACCGGCAAGTAACACATCGCCACGGTTTAAAATACCAGACTGGACCAATATTGTTGCTACAGGTCCTTTACCCTTATCGAGTCGGGATTCTATGACGACACCTTTGGCAGGTTTATTTTTAACCGCTTTAAGCTCCAGAACTTCAGCCTGCAATAAGATGCATTCCAGTAGCGCATCAATCCCTTGACCTGTTTTCGCTGAGACTTCAACAAACATGGTATCTCCACCCCAATCTTCTGGAACAACCTCATGGGCGACCAATTCTTGCTTGATGCGTTCAGGATTGGCCTCTGGTTTGTCTATTTTGTTAACTGCAACGATGATAGGAATACTTGCGGCTTTTGCATGATGGATAGCCTCTATTGTTTGTGGCATAACACCATCATCAGCCGCTACAACCAGAATAACCAGATCTGTAATTTTACTGCCGCGCGCGCGCATTGCAGTAAACGCCTCATGCCCCGGCGTATCCAAGAACGTAACCATGCCATGCTCAGTTTCAACATGGTAAGCCCCGATATGTTGCGTAATGCCACCCGCTTCGCCACCGGCAACACGGCTCCGGCGGATATGATCCAATAGTGATGTTTTACCATGATCGACATGCCCCATTACAGTCACTACCGGCGCACGCGCTTCCAATTCTTCAGTGGAAGCTGGCGCTTCATTATCCGCGAGAAATGCTTCGGGGCTGTCCGGCGCGGCATATTTTGCAGCATGGCCCATTTCTTCTACCACTATCATGGCCGTATCCTGGTCCAACATTTGATTGATGGTCACCATGTTGCCCATTTTCATCAATACCTTAATAACTTCAGCCGCCTTGACGGACATTTTCTGAGCAAGCGCTCCTACCGATATGGTTTCAGGCACAGTCACTTCATGAACCATTGGTTCAGTAGGTGCAGTAAACACATGGATATTTTGTGTTTCATTCGATGAGGCAGGTTTGCTGCGCTTGTCCTTACGTCCGCGCCATTCCATTCCGGTAGACGTACTGCTACGCGACTTAACAACACGTCTTTTGGCTTCTGCATCTTTCCAGGCAACCTGTTTTGCTTGTTTCTTTTTCTTTTCTATCTTTTCATCTTGCTTTGCTTCTGGTTTATGTAAAGTGCCTTGTGTTGATGCGGATTGAGACTCTGCTGTTTTTTTCTCGTCAGGCACTGTCGCCTTAGTCGGCGTTGGTTCTTTAACTAGCGGTTGCTCAGGGGTACTTGTTTCTGTTGGAGGGGGTGTTTTGCCGGGCACAGCAACTACTTGTTCATCTTCATGCTTCACTTCAGCAGGAATTGTCTTTTTACGTTGAAGTTTTTCTTTAACTTCAGCCTCTTGCCGTGCTATCAGTTCGGCCCGTTTTTTTGCCTCTTGTTCACGTAATGCTAACTGTGCAGCATCGATAACCGGTGTGGACGCAGGTGCTGGCGTAGATACTTTCTGGGTTGGGGCTGCGGATTTAGTATTAGCGGTATCACGTGTTGCGGGTTTCACAAGGGTGCGTTTTTTCCGCACTTCAACCTGAATGGTCCGTGCTCTACCTGAATTATCAGACTTTCTGATTTCAAATGATTGACGGCGCGTCAGAGAAATGTTGTGCTTGGTTTCTTTATCCCCATGTGCCTTGCGAAGATAATCGAGCAACTGAGCTTTATCTTTCTCAGTTAAACTGTCTTTAATTAACATTTTTTTTACGCCAGCGGCTTGCAACTGTTCCAACAATACAGTTGGCAGCAAGCCCAATTCATTTGCAAATTGCTCTACACTCATTTGAGTCATTTATAACCCTTCATCATCCCGATTTCATACTATACAACATGCACCGATCTTATTCCAACGAAAGCAAGAAGCTGACGTTGTAAAGCAGGCAATTCTGAGAATTAATTGATACAACACCTGAGTTTATTCAACATTTGCGCTGTCCACTACAATGAGCCAATCAATGCGCTTCCCCGAATAGCTAACTTAACTAAAATTTATTGTTCATACAAGTTACGTTCAATTTAATCCACGATTTTTTTGGGATGATTAACAAACTCAAGACTTACTAATTTGTGATTGTGCAATTTTGTCTAAACTGCACCTTGTTTTTCTGTAATAGACAAATTAAGCAAACCAAGGTTCACGTGCCTTAATTATTAATTTATTGGCACGTTCAATATCTATCCCCGTCATTTCTACTAAATCGTCTGCCGCCAGATCGGCAAGTTCTGACTGAGTATTGATGCCTCTAGAAGCTAATTCTCGAGCGATATGAATGTCCATACCCTCTAATGAAAGCAGATCCTCTACGGCATGTTCGACTTTTTCCTCATTAGCTATGGCATCTGTTAACAGTATGTTGCGCGCACGATTACGGAGCTCATTAACCGTTTGCTCATCCAGCGATTCTATTTCCAGCATCTCATTAAGGGGTACGTAAGCGATCTCTTCCAATGAAGAAAAACCTTCTTCTACAAGAATTTCAGCCATTTCTTCATCAACGTCCAACTTTTCCATAAAATTCTTACAGATTAATGAAGTTTCTTCTTGTTGTTTAGTCTCTGATTCCTCCGTTGTCATGATATTAAGTTCCCATCCAGTCAATTCAGACGCAAGTCGGACATTCTGTCCGTTGCGGCCAATCGCCTGAGCGAGATTTTCTTCGTCCACGACAATATCCATGCTGTTTTTTTCCTCATCAAGCATAATCCCGCTTATTTCGGCGGGCGCTAGCGCATTAATAACATAAGTTGCCGTATCATCGGACCATAAAACAATATCGACCCGTTCTCCAGCCAGTTCACTGGTGACTGATTGTACTCTGGAGCCACGCATGCCAACGCAGGTACCAATCGGATCAATCCGTGAATCATTGGATTTGACGGCTATCTTGGCGCGTGAACCTGGATCTCTAGCTGCTGCTTTGATTTCAAGCAGACCCTCTTCGATTTCCGGCACTTCAAGCTCAAATAATTTCACAAGAAAATCGGGTGAAATTCGGGAGAGCTGCAATTGAGGGCCCCTTGCGCCGCGATCGATTTTATACATATATGCCCGTACGCGATCACCAACACGCAAATTTTCTTTGGGAATCATCTGATCACGCGGCAGAATTGCTTCAATTTTTCCAGACTCAATAATAGCATTGCCACGTTCCATGCGCTTAATAGTCCCGGTAATCATAAATTCACCGCGTTCTAGGAAATCATTTAAAGTTTGTTCTCGTTCAGCGTCCCTAATTCGTTGAAAAATTACTTGCTTGGCCGCTTGTGCGCCAATTCGCCCAAACTCTACCGACTCGAGTGACTTCTCTATGTATTCTCCCAACTGAATCTCAGCATTCTGTTGTAATGCATCACTTAGCGCAATTTGACGTACAGGATCCTCAATTTCGTCATCAGCAACTACCAACCACCGGCGAAAAGACTGGTAATCTCCCGTTACTCTATCAATCGATACATAAGTATCCACATCTTCTTGAAATCTTTTTTTTGCGGCGGATGCAAGTGCCATTTCCAACGCCGTGAAAACAATTTCTTTTTCAACACTTTTTTCATGCGCTAGCGCATCAACCAACAGTAAAATTTCGCGGCTCATATTCCTCCGGCCAAATTCTTATATACCTAAAATTTTGGTACTAAACGGGCTTTTTCAAGGTTACTTAATTCTATTTCCAGCTCTTTTCCTTCAACTTCAAGTTTCAATTTACCATTATTTACTTCCAGTAAAATCCCTTCAAAATTTTTTCGCCCTTGCAACGCGACGCGAAGTTTCAATTTCACCCGCTCTTCTCTGAAACGATAGAAATCCGCTTCTTTTTTTAACCGTCTATCCATGCCAGGTGAAGATACTTCAAGTCGACTATAGTCGATATTTTCAACCGCAAGTAACTTGCTTAGGTGATTACTGATTAAAACACAATCATCAATGCTAACCCCGCCGTCCTTATCAACAAATATTCGTAACAATTTGCCATGTGCCAATTGTTCCACTTCGACCAACTCATAACCCATACTTGCCAAAGTTGGTTCCAGCAAATTATCCAACTCCATAGACCCGCCACAAATAAAAAATGGGCTGAAAAAGCCCATGAAAATTTATCAACAATTTTAGCAAAAAATTTGTTTAAATGAAACAAAATCTTCGATAAAGACCTCGTGAGCAACCTATATTTTTCAAAATAATCCTGTAAACCATACTATAGTAACAACTATTATCAAATTCAGCCCTGCCCTTCAGTGTCAAATTTACACGCAGTAAAACTTTCATCATTGAAAAAGCGATAAATGGTGGCGACGCGCATTGTTAGATGTAGCAATCAGAATATGCGCAAAAGGGGTTTATTTGCTTTTTTTTTGCAATTGATTTTCATAATAGGGAAATTACGAAGGATTGGTCACAGTATCAAAATAGCGCCCAGAAAGATATAAAATAACGGGGCGACCAGGTACAACGGGGCAACGGACAGATTCACTGCCTTGAAGGTGATTGATCGCAAAGCATGCTTCGTCGGGCATGACTGGTCTTTGCCAGGAAGAATAGCAGCGCAGCGAGAGAGCGCTATCTTATTCCGTCACGCGGGTTCGGGTTCCACAAGCGGTTAAACTTGCGTAATCACCCCTGGATAGAGTAGTTCGCTCTTTTATAGACAATGCCTATTAAAACGACAGAGAATAACGCTGATCTCAATAATCCTAACCTGATGACGCGTTAGGATTACACACCATACGGGACTTATTCGTTTGTTCTGAAATATACGCCTTAACTGCTGCCACATCCATATCCTTGACAACATATCGCTGTGGCAAATTTTCGATGTTTTCATAACCCGCCGGCCGGTCTGGTTCATGTCCGGTTGCTTCTGCGATGCTTTCGGCAAATTTGGCGGGTAGCGCTGTTTCCAGACAAACTAGAGGGGTTCCGCTTTCACGATACTCTAAACCCACTTTTAAACCATCTGCAGTGTGAGTATCCACCAGGATGTTATACTTCTGGTAAATTTCTCGTATGGTCGCAATACGCGCCGCATGGCTGCTGGAACCCGATATAAAACCAAAATCCTTTATTTTTTTCCACAATGGCGTGGTCGAGAGATCAAATGCTTCGCCTTGATCAACAGCCTGCCACAATTCTCTGACTTTAGCTGCATCTTTTCCGGTTAAATCGTAAATAAACCGCTCAAAATTTGAAGCTTTAGAAATATCCATTGAGGGGCTGCTGGTGTGCTGGACCTCAGTGGTCGTTCGCGGTCGGTAAATTCCCGATCGAAAAAATTCATCCAATACATCATTTTCATTGGTAGCGAGTATCAAATGCTTAATAGGTAACCCCATTGTACGTGCAACATGTCCGGCACAAATATTCCCAAAATTACCGGATGGCACTGCAAACGATACTTGTTCATTATTCGAACTGGTTGCCGCGAAATACCCTTTAAAATAATAAACAATTTGCGCAACGATACGTGCCCAGTTTATCGAATTAACCGTTCCAATATGGTGTTTTTGCTTAAAGTCATGATCATTGCTGACTGCCTTGACAATGTCCTGGCAGTCATCAAATACGCCACGAATGGCAATATTAAAAATGTTCTCGTCCTGCAACGAAAACATTTGTGCCGTCTGAAAGCGACTCATTTTTCCAAGCGGGGAAAGCATAAAGACACGGATACCATGTTTACCGCGCATGGCATATTCTGCGCTGGAGCCGGTATCACCTGACGTTGCACCTAAAATATTCAATACTGCGCCGGTTTTTCCAAGCGTATATTCAAAAAGATTGCCAAGAAGTTGCATAGCAATATCCTTGAATGCCAATGTTGGACCGTTGGACAAGCCTAGAATATGCAAATCTGGCGCCAGTGTTTTGAGTGGCGTGATTTCTGGATTGCCAAATGATTCGCTGGTATATGTACGATTGACAATATCGCGCAAATCATTTGATGGAATATCATCAATAAAATGTGAAAGTATCTCAAAGGCGAGCGATTGATAACTCAGGTCTCGCCAGACTTTTAATTGATCAACTTCAATTGTTGGATATTTTTCAGGGATAGCTAGCCCACCATCTGGTGATAATCCGCTTAGCAGTATTTCTGAAAATGTTTTTGGCGGCATTCCACCGCGCGTTGATATGTAGCGCATGTTATTTTGTGATACGGTTGATCAGTTGTTTATCTAATTAAGAATACATTGCGGCATTGCTAGTCATTCTTCAGCTCTTCCAACCGGATACGCACGACATGACCTGTGACCACCGGAAGCTTTTCAATGTCAACAATGGCTTCATTTATACGCTTTTCTATGGTTAAATGGGTCAGCATAATAATGTCGACATTGTCTTCCGCGGTGGGTTCTTTCTGAACCATTGCATTGATTGAAATATCTGATTGGGCCAGAATCCGGGAAATGTCAGCCAGCACCCCCGGCTTATCTATGACGCGCAGGCGCAGATAATAAGCGGTTTCAACTTCATCCATTGATATTACGGGCGTACTGGACAATAAATCTGGTTGAAATGCGAGTGATGGAACGCGATGCATTGGATCAGCCGTTTGCATGCGAGTGACATCTACCAAGTCCGCAACTACCGAACTCCCGGTGGGCTCAGCACCAGCGCCTGCACCGTAATATAGCGTTGCACCTACAGCATCACCCTTGACAACCACTGCGTTCATGACACCTTCAACATTGGCAATAAGACGCTGGGATGGTATTAAAGTCGGATGAACGCGTAGTTCGATACCTTTCTTGGTGCGTTTGGTCATTCCCAATAATTTAATGCGATAACCCAGTTCTTCTGCATAACGAATATCCTCGCCTGTCAATTGGGTAATCCCCTCTACATAAACTTTGTCGAATTGCACCGGAATACCAAATGCGATCGCTGACATAATGGTAATTTTATGCGCGGCATCTATTCCTTCTATGTCAAAAGTAGGATCCGCTTCCGCATAACCAAGTAGTTTCGCTTGTTCTAAAACGGTTTCAAATGATTGTCCCTTTTCACGCATTTCTGACAAGATAAAGTTTGCGGTTCCATTAATAATACCGGCAATCCATTCAATCCGATTGGCCGTTAATCCCTCCCGTAATGCCTTAATAATAGGAATGCCGCCTGCAACTGCCGCCTCGAATGCAACGATCACGCCTTTTTCACGCGCTGCTGCAAAAATCTCTGTCCCCGATGAAGCAAGCAAGGCTTTATTGGCTGTAACGACATGTTTACCATTCTCAATCGCCTTAAGTATCAGATCCTTGGCAACAGTTACGCCGCCGATAAGTTCAACCACTATATCAATATCAGGATCGACAACAACTGCAAACGCATCGTCGGTTACTTGAATATTGTCGTCAGCCAGAGTGCGTGCTTTATCAAGATCGCGATCAGCGATCATTGTGACAACAATGTCACGCCCGGCACGGCGTGAAATCTCTGTCTGGTTACGTTTAAGCACAGCAAATGTGCCGCTACCGACAGTTCCAATTCCTAACAAACCAACTTTAATGGGATTCATATTTTTAATAATAATTTAATTTAAGGCGGATTAAACACTATCCTAAGCAAGGATCAACCGCATTTTATCGTGACGACGTGATATATCCGAGAAATGTTGTACGCCCGATTCAACTTTCTTATGTAAGCAGTGTGTCCGTACCATGACGCCTTCGAAAACGCTCAAGAAAATGCGCGACACGGCCAAGTGCTTCAGTTAAATCATCGGTATTGGGTAAGAAAACGGCACGAAAATGGTCCGGGTATATCCAGTTAAAGCCAGAGCCCTGCACCAGCAAAACCTTTTCTTCAAGCAGCAAATCCAGCACAAGCTGTTGATCGTCATTAACCGGATAGATTTTCGGATCCAGCCGCGGAAATAAATATAGCGCGGCTTTTGGCTTATAACAAGTAACACCAGGTATTTCGGCAAGCAGCTTCAATGCAACATCCCGTTGACGCTTAAGTCGCCCTGTCGGCAACGTTAAATCATAAATACTCTGATAACCACCCAACGCCG
Source organism: Nitrosomonas sp. (assembly GCA_021604405.1). GTDB lineage: Bacteria > Pseudomonadota > Gammaproteobacteria > Burkholderiales > Nitrosomonadaceae > Nitrosomonas. The sequence continues at coordinate 37,815 of BQJA01000007.1, forward strand.
TCTGAATACCAAACTGTGATGGCACATTGGCGCATAGACGCATTGATGCGAGCATATTCAGTCCGGCAATATAGTCTTGTGCATGATTCTTTTCACCGGAAACAACTGCCCACCCCGATCGAAAACCAGCGGCGCGATAATTCTTTGACAGCCCGTTGAACGTAACAAAAAGCACATCGTCGGCCAGCGATGCAATTGATGTATGGGTCGCCTCATCATACAATATTTTATCGTAAATCTCGTCAGCGTAGATTATCAAGTGGTTCTGACGTGCAATTTCAATAATCTCAAGCAACAGATCTTTCGGATATAATGCTCCGGTCGGGTTATTGGGGTTAATAATAACAATAGCGCGCGTCTGGGGCGTAATTTTAGCGCGAATATCATCCAGGTCTGGCAACCAATCCGATTGTTCATCACAAATGTAATGTCTCGCGATGCCGCCGGCCAGCACCACAGCGGCCGTCCATAATGGATAGTCAGGTACCGGTATTAATACTTCTTCATTATTTTCCAGCAATGCCTGCATGGTCATCACAACCAGCTCGGAAACACCATTGCCAATAAAAATATCATCCAGTTGCACATTGCTGATTTGCTTTTCCTGGGTGTAATGCATAATTGCCTTGCGCGCGGCAAACAGTCCTTTGGAATCGCAGTAACCCGAAGCCTCGGATAAATTATGGATAACATCCTGCAATATCTCATCGGGCGCTTCAAAACCAAACGTTGCAGGATTGCCAATGTTGAGCTTTATTATGTGATGACCTTCTTCCTCCATCTGCCGGGCGCGGTCAAGCACCGGACCGCGAATATCGTAGCAGACATCGGCAAGTTTGCTGGATTTGTTTATAGGTCGCATGATTGGTTAAATACTTGGATTGTAATTTAAATTGAAGGCAATCACCAGGGACTGATGCAATATTACCCGACCCATTCAACCGCCGCAAATATACTCATTTCTATGATATGGGTTCGAGAATGTCAAACATCTAAAAAATAAGCCAAGTAATGCAGTACTTTTTAATTAATTACCATGGAGTTTATAAATGAAGGATATATGGTAAGCTATTTCCGACAATGACATTATTCAGTGAGTTGGCACTGGCAAGTGGAACTGGCCCGCTCCAACATACTGGCCGTTCCAATCCTGCCGTCTCCTGAGCCAAGTCATAAATACCTGCTTCAGGGCCTGCGGAACACGTATTACCGGGCAGTTCAACAACCAGAATATGTAATGCCCGCAAGATATATTTATACTTATTTATTTTTTTGCGGTAATCGCGACATTATTCTATTTACCTCACGCTCTAGTTGATTTCCTTCGAGCCCTTGACTTTCCAACTCTGTTCTCAGTCGAAACTGTAATTCAAGGCGCAGCAGTTCCATTGTGGTTTTGTCGCTCGCATCCAAGGCCGTCTGGTATTCCCGTTGGAAATTTCTCACATAAGTGACCATGGCATCGCTATTGATATCAGACAGTATCAGCTCCTGCTCAAAATCAGATCTTGCGCTTTGCGTCGGCAAATTTTGTTGCCCGGAAGTTTCTGGTACGTAAGGAATGCTCTTGTGGATAATGATTGATAGCATGATCAACAAAATTCCAGTGCCCACTGTGGCTGCTGTGAAACGCCATAGCTTATATTCTCTGCCAAATACATTCACTTGTCTGATTTGTTGCAGTCCAGACTTGGCGAATACAAAAACGCCAATAACGAAAACAATAGCGCCGAGCGACATGATGATTGGTACAATTGAATGCACTTTATTAACTCCTAAAATCAATGAGGTTTTATTAACGGCTTAGGTTACTATATGAGCACAAAAACATCCTGTTGCAGATTTTACCCTGCAAAAAGTGGATTGCTTTTAGACTGGTGGGCCGACCTAAATAAAAGCGTATTTTAGCCTAAAACCACCACAATCAATTACTTGTTTAGTAATTGATTGATAACCATACGAATTATAAACAAATCATTTTACACAATCATCCATCTGGATGAATAGTGTTGCGATACTGAGTATTGTCTTCTATTCTTCTCTGTGCTGTAGTTGAACTAAACGGCCTTTAATATGCTTTACTGAAGACAAACGGCTGTATTCATAAATCCTTATTATGCGGTTCTGTTAAAAGGCTTTTGAAATTCTCAATATGGTGCGGGTGGAGGGGTTCCTGGCGGTGGTGGCGGTGGCGGTGGCGAAGTTGTATATTCTGATGGGTTGTTAGAAGGCCTGCTATTATTGTTCTCAATTCCTGTAGAATCGCCCGTAATCTGACCTGCTACAGGAACCCGGTGACCTTTTGCGTACATGCATTGTATATAACTATTATCATAGCGTTGCTGACTGATGGAACTTGAGTCTCTGGCAGATCCTGATCCAACCAGTCCGCCACCCAAAAGGCCTGTGCCGGCACCAATTGCAGCACCTTCTCCGCCGCCAATGGCGACGCCGGCTATTGCACCAAGTGCAGATCCGATCGCTGCACTCTCTATGCCACTGAACATGGACGATTGATTCGGTGTTTTTCCCTCTATTTGCTCATAAGCGTACTGCCTGCATTGGTTGTCATCAAAACGAAACTGATCAAAGCTGACCCCTGAGCCGGGTAATGTCAGGACACTGGGTCCTGTTGGAACATTGACGCAAGCAGCAAGTATCAATGTGATGAGTAAAACGCATAACTTGGGCATAAGTAACATGGTTACCTCTTTTATAGTTATTTTATTGGGCAGGTGGTTGCGGCGCGACTTGCAGCCAGCCCTCTGGACATTGCTTAACATAAGGGTAATAGCCTTCTGGGTTACGACAATAGTACCAAAAATAGTCTGGTGGTTGAGCAGGTCTCATTGTTTCCTTTTGGATGTAAACAGGCGGCTCTGAAGGGACAACAACGACCGGCGGATATGAATACATGGGTGGATAGAAGTAGGGATAACCGTATCCGTAATTCCGGAAACCATAACCACCGTAATAACCTGGATTATAGTAACCCAGATTAAATCCAAAGCTATATCTGTTATACGACCAGACAGAGCTACTGGCTAATAATCCGGGCAGCACGATTGCCAGGCAGAAAAATATTGTCTTTTTCATATGCGCTTTGCCCTGTGCATGATATTTCCAGGTGATTCATTTCCACGTAAAGGTTAATTCATTCACTAGCCGGGCCAATTCGTTCAAACAATCTCCAAGCAGCAACACAGCGAAATTGATAGCGTAATTGTCCTCATCACCGCATCGCTGATAGCAGGTTATACATGGCGACCGCTTCTTTCTTTTGTGAACAAACGTACCCTGCCACCTGTATTATTGGGGCGGCGGTGGCGGATTTCCAGGGGGCGGCGGCGGCGGTGTAAATCCTGGCGGCGGTTTGGAAACGTTACTGTTTTTTTGTCCAAGATCCTGATCACTTGTGATTTTACCCGCAACAGGAACCCGGTGACCTTGCGCATACATGCATTGAATGTAGCTCATGTCATAACGTTGCTGAGCAATATAACCTGAGGTCCTGGCAGACTCTGATCCAGCTACTCCGCCGGCTAAAAGACCTGTACCGGCACCGATCGCAGCACCTTCTCCTCCGCCAATTGCCGTGCCGGCTACTGCGCCAAGTCCTGCACCAACGGCCGCACTTTTAGCTCCGCTGGATGTCGCGGCTTGTTTAGGCACTTCTCCACCCACTTGCTGATAAGCATACTGCCTGCATTGATAATCATCGTATCGGAACTGTTCGAAGCCTTTGCCTGATCCAGGCAGGGCCATGACACTGGGGCCAGTCGGCAAACTGACACAAGCAGTTAATGGAAAAACAATCAGCAGGGCACCTATTCTTGACGATGTTGACATATTAAACCTCTTTTCAGTGTTGGACTGGCGGTTGTGGCGCAACCTGCAGCCACCCTTCCGGACATTTCTTAACATAAGGATAATAACCTTCTGGATTTCGGCAATAATGCCAGTAATTAGACTGTTTTTTGACTGTTTTAATTTCTTCCCGTTGAATATATACAATTGGTGCTGTAGAGGCGTTCCGTTGATAGTAAGACGGATAGCCATAAAAGGGTGGCCAGTAATAAGGGCGGTAACCATACGACCGATAACCATAGCCATAAGACCGATAGCCGTATGGACGATAACCATAAGAGCGATAGCCGTAATAACCTGGACTATAATAGCCAACATTAAATCCAAAATTATACCTGTTATGACGATGATGGCTATGGGTGCTTCTGAAGTGCCGCTGGCTGCCTCCAAAGCTGCGGGAAGTGCCTCTGAAATGGCGAGTCCCTCCACCAAAATGTCGGCCGCCACTGCTAACCCCGCTACTACCGCTCGTGGATGCTCCACCACCACGCGCTACAACCGGATCACTTATAATTAATCCAAGCAGGGCGGTTACCATACAAGCAAATATTAAGTTTTTCATAGCGCTCTCACCTAAATTAAGATTCTGAATTTGGGCGGGTAAAATGAAATTTATTAACTTTTCAAATTATTCAGATAACCAATTTCTTATAGCCCAAAATACAGTAGTTTCCAATATTCTATAAATTTAAAGCTGAATGTAAGCTGAACAAAAGTTGCATACTGAAACGATCACCTGCCAAAAAAGGCCCGAAAGAAGGTATCATATCGCCAACTATGTCGCCGGTGAATGACAGGGAGATTGTTTCGAAACATCGCAATCAACCACGGCGAAGCCTTAAGGCGGTGTATTTTGCAAACCTGCAGGGTTGAAAAGTTTACATTTATTTTATTTTTTATTATCAAGCGGAGAATTCAATATGTCAGAAAAACACCCGGTTATTGCCGTTACAGGATCATCTGGTGCAGGCACGTCAACAGTAAAATCAAGCTTTGAACACATTTTTCGCCGTGAAAGATTAACGGCTGCTGTGGTCGAAGGTGATAGCTTTCATCGTTATGATCGCGAATCAATGAAACAAGCTGTTGCCGATTCCGAAAAAAACAATGGACGTCCCATCAGCCATTTTGGACCTGAAGCCAATGAATTTGAAAAGCTCGAAACGCTATTTAAAGAATATGGTGATACGGGTAGTGGGAAAACGCGTCTATATTTGCATAATGAAGAAGAAGCACAACCATGGAATCAGAAACCGGGAACTTTTACACCATGGTCATCTATTCCACAAGGAACGGATTTGCTGTTTTATGAAGGGTTGCATGGCGGGGTAAAGAGTGACACCGCTGACGTTGCGAAATATGTTGATTTATTGGTCGGCGTGGTACCTATTGTGAACTTGGAATGGATCCAAAAAATACATCGTGACACCAGTGCGCGCGGCTATTCGCCAGAAGCGGTAACCCATACGATACTGCGCCGCATGCATGATTATGTCCATTACATTACACCTCAATTCTCGCGGACGCATATTAATTTTCAGCGAGTACCAATGGTTGATACGTCAAATCCATTCATTGCACGTGAAATTCCTACGCTGGATGAAAGTCTTGTGGTTATTCGGTTCCGAAACGCCGAAAAAGTCGATTTCGTGAATTTGCTGGCCATGATTCATGATTCTTTTATGTCCCGGCCAAATACCATTGTGGTGCCGGGTGGAAAAATGGGCATGGCGATGGAAGTGATCCTAACACCTTTGATTTTGGATATGATAGCCAAAAAGTAGCCGGCACTATTTTCTTACATTTTTATGACCGCTGTGCGCTGCTGCCCATGAAACATACGCAACAAAATGCTGAGTCAGTCTTTATCATGAATTAATCCAGGACTGCTTCAGTCTTGTTTTAAACCTGTACACCCCATCACTATGATAATTTTCATAGTGATGGATTTTTTCGATATCCGTTTCATACATGTCCCCCCTATTAGCCGACCTTAATCCTAAGCAGCTTGAAGCAATTACACTACCCCATCAATCAGCATTGGTATTGGCGGGTGCAGGAAGCGGCAAGACACGTGTATTAACCACGCGGATTGCCTATTTAATTCAGTCCGGGCAAATGAGTCCGCATGGTATCTTGGCGGTAACTTTTACCAATAAAGCCGCGAAGGAAATGCTCACGCGAATTTCCGCTATGTTACCGGTCAGTACGCGTGGAATGTGGGTCGGGACATTTCACGGGCTTTGCAACCGTATGTTGCGCGCACACTATCTGGAAGCTGGCCTACCTCAGGCTTTTCAGATCCTGGACATAGCAGACCAGCTGGCAATGGTTAAACGTATCCTTAAAAGCTTGGCTGTCAATGATAAAGAATTTCCACCACGCCAGGTTCAATGGTTCATTAATAATGCAAAGGAGGAAGGACTGCGCGTCTCGCAGGTGGAAACTTACGATCGATTTACAAAAAACATGAGTGAATTTTACCGGGTTTATGAACAACAATGTAATAAGGAAGGCGTTGTCGATTTTCCCGAGCTACTGTTACGCTGCTATGAATTGCTAACGCACAATGAACTGCTGTGTAAACATTATTGTGACCGTTTTAGTCATATTTTGGTTGATGAATTCCAGGATACCAATCAATTGCAATACCGATGGCTCAAATTGTTGGCCGGGGCAGGTTCCAGTACATGTGCCGCAGTATTTGTAGTGGGTGATGATGACCAAAGTATTTATGCATTTCGTGGCGCGGACACCGATAACATGAAGCGTTTCGAACATGATTTTAATATTTCCCATGTTATCAAACTGGAACAGAATTATCGTTCCCACGGTAATATACTTAGTGCAGCAAATACGCTGATTCAGAACAATAGTGGGCGATTTGGTAAAAATTTATGGACTTCAGAGGGATGTGGCGAGCCGTTGCGGGTATATAACGCTAGCACCGATTTTGATGAAGCATCGTTCATTGTTGACGAGATAAAAACATTACATGCGGAAGGAATCGAATTATCTCAGATCGCATTGCTTTACCGTTCAAATGCACAATCCCGTGTCCTGGAACACAGTCTTTTTAATGCGTCTTTGCCATACCGGGTCTATGGCGGTATGCGTTTCTTTGAGCGCCAGGAGGTCAAACACGCATTAGCCTACTTACGGTTAATTGCCAATCCTGACGACGATAATGCTTTGTTACGGATTATTAATTTTCCGGCACGGGGGATCGGCGCACGGAGTCTTGAGCAATTACAGGATATGGCGGGAAAGCAAGGCTGGAGTTTGTGGGCTGCTGCGCTGGAGAAATGCGGCAATGAAGCAACTTCGGTCGCGGAACCCGCTAAGACAACAAAAGGCATTGCCGGATTTGTATTACTTTTACAGGCAATGCGTCAGGACTGTGCTGCATTGCCGCTGCCTGAAATCGTTAAGACTATGCTGGCGCACAGCGGATTGATTGCGTATTATCAGAAAGAACGGGAAGGCGCGGACCGCTTGGAAAACCTAAATGAACTAATTAATGCTGCGACCAGCTTTGTGCATGAAGCTGAAGACGACAGTCTGATTGCCTTTCTTTCGCATGCGTCTCTTGAAGCTGGTGAACATCAGGCCGGAACCGGTCAGGATGCATTGCAACTCATGACCGTGCATTCTGCTAAAGGTCTGGAATTTCATAGTGTGTTTCTGAGCGGACTGGAAGAAGGTCTTTTTCCGCATGAAAATAGCCGTGATAATGATACAGGGCTGGAAGAAGAACGGCGTCTGATGTATGTAGCTATGACACGCGCACGGCGTCGTTTGTATCTCAGTTTTGCGCAAAGCCGCATGTTGCATGGTCAAACCCGGTACAACGTGCGGTCACGTTTTTTAGATGAAATCCCGGAAAACCTGAAAAAATGGCTGCAACCCGAACAAAAAATGGCTATCAGTAATTTTGCTTCAGGTATGGAAAAACACTATCCATCACCTGCTCGACAGGTATCGGACTTTAGAGAACAGCAACCCCGCTTTGTCAATCAGAATTCGCAGGCAGGCCAGTGGCGGGTAGGACAGAATGTCCTGCATGCCAAGTTTGGCGCTGGCGTTATTGTGAGTTGTGAAGGCCAAGGGAGCGATGCACGTGTCCAGGTGCGCTTTGATCGGGTTGGCATGAAGTGGCTATTGCTGGAGTTTGCCAAGTTAACACCGGTATAGTTCACACATCTATGTGATATTATCCACTCGTATTCTTTTCTTCCTTGTTAATGAAAACGCGATTTTTTTATCGTAATAGGCGGCCTCGTTGATGAAAACTGGATAAAACGATTCGTCTTCATGGTTAACCACAATTCTTCCATCAAATTTCTCGAATATTGGCGCGCCCTTTTCCAACGGTTTATAGTCCATGTCCTGTAATTCTTTATGAATAATAGCGTCAATTTTTCCATCTGAGTCCAGTGGAAATTCAACCGCGCTGACATGTTCGTAAACGTCAACAGTACTTTCATAATATACATCCATCCCTTTGTTCTTTTTCTCTATATACTCTAAGCAGGCCAAGGTGGCGTCATACGCCTGCAATAATATGTCATGACGAACAACACCATTTGGTATTGGCCCGACTTCAAGCGCAAAACCGTATTTCGCCAAGGAGTTAAGAAACGGATGATCATTGTTGCCGGTATACGCTTCGGGCGGGATGTAATAAATGAAAACATTGGGTATTCGGGTACTTAGAAATGACGCTAATTGCAAATTAAACATGTTGTTATTAACCAGAATGATCGAAACACCCATATTGGCTGTGGTCGAGTGAACGTCTATAATAAGATCTGTTTTGGAATTCTCTTTCGGTCCCAATACTTGGTTAATAACTTTCGCTCGATTTGCCTCATAGCTGTCTAACGAGTAATTTGCTAAATCCTCACTAAGAAAAGACCTGTTCAAATCGTAGTCGATATAACGAACCTTGTTTTGATAGGCTTTAGGGTTTGCAAGAAAAATCTTTAAATCAAACGTTAAATAGCGCAAAACTGGCACTCTGTATTTCAAGAGGTTCAGTAAATACGGACCTGTGTATTCATTTCCATGCGTGCCGCCGACGATGGCGATTTTTTGTATTGTCATAGGATATTTCTTGGCACCGGGACGACCTGTTTGAATGGCAAAGGACGCGTGCTAACCGCAAGCCATTTCACAGCCGTATAGCCGCTCCGTTCCATACGAAAAGATCATGAATGGTATTCAGCGATTTTATACTATCTCGTGGTTACTGTGGCAACTCCGGAGGCAAGTCTCCTTCCACCTGTTCAAGCGGATCAAACGAACAATCAAGCCTTATATTAAGGGAATCCGCGTCACCAAAATATACTGACCCGAGAACACAAGGTCAGTTTTCAGATTTGATATCATTATGCAGGGATACACTTCGATCAAGCTGTTCAGGTTTGCGATGCGGTAAATGTGCGGGTAGCTTTAATTTTGCAAGATCCAAAAGTGGTCCACCTTTTAACTTGACAGAATCTGCCAGGGAACCACCGCTACCATTTTTAATATTCAGGTAGAATTGCAGATAATCATTTTTTTCTTTATTTTCCCATCCTTCCGGTGGTGCGCCAGGATTATACAGGCCAAATGAAAGTGAAATATCAGCGGTTAGAAAAACCATATCTTGTTTAAGTTGTGCGCTGGCAGCCGCAAGATGTTTTGGATCAACGTATAATACAACCTGATATTCCAGTACCAGGTCTATTTCTTCTTTGCGATGCCCGGTAAGCGTCAATTCAACTTCCAGGAGTTCGTCATCTTCAACAGCCCCGCTTTTTCCCTGGCTATCAGGAATAATTTCCGCCATCACGTCATTCATGAAATCTGCTTGCTGTCTGCTCGCACCTTTTAAATTATTAACTTGCTCGCTGGCCGAGCCACCCGAGTCAAAAAGTTCGTTAATCGCCATGATGCTTCTTTCACCAGCACCGGGTATGGTTATTTCGTCATCAAGCACCCCCAGGATTGGATCGTAATCCAACTCAACGTCCATTGGATAAGGAACATCAACATTTGTGTTAACAGTGCCTTTCATAAATGATGTCACAATAATTCTTCTGTCTGTCCCCGGGTCTAGTTTCATCCCAGGCGGAATGGGACTCACAATAATATGGCCCGTACTTTTTAAAAATACATCGAGTGTCGCAAGCCATCTGTCTTCAAAAGGTACAATGGAGGCATCAAGTTTGCTGGCAAGCCAATCTGGTATTAAATCAAAAAATTTCAGAACTCCGGTCGCTCTGATCTCTTGCATATTATCTTCACCCGCTTCCTCGCCTTCAAGAATTTCTGTTTCAAAAAATTTATGGGGTTCATCAATAGGAATGTCAACATCAGGCGTCGGTTTTTCCCCGGTTCCCAGTGCCATTTCAATTATTTCAGTGACAGCATCAATATTGAAGACGTCATTCAAAATTTTTGGAATCGTTCCATTTTCCGGAATTGGTATGCACAAAATTGCTGATTTGCTGTTTTCATCTTCCCGGACTTCTTCAAGCCGCCCCTGAAAATGGTTATACAAATACACAGATTCTGATGATAGTCCGTGTATTTCAGGTTTAGAAAAACAAGGATTAAATTCTATTTTTTGTTCAATCACACGCTGTTCCGCATTCTGCGACAAATAATAGCTTAATGAATCTGCTTCACTCATAATGAAAACACCTTGACGAGAATAAATTTCACATTTTTTGCTTGGGATTGTAAATGAGTTCCCGTTATTTTGTGAACTGGCCAACCTTTCTGAGCGGGAAGATTCGATTATCGACCAGCTTGGCAAGTTTCGTGGGAACCGTTTTTAATGATTACGATTCGTACTAGTTAAAAAATTTCCGATATCAATGCATGCGCCATAAGATATTGAATTTGCATCAGGTAGCGAATGATGAAGGCTCATTCATTCAGTCCGGCAACATGATGGCGCATTGTTTTCACTGGATCTAACAGGGTTACCGGGTTTCATTTCTTTCATGTACAAAATCAACCGGTATCTCAGTTACCTGTCCTTGTTCCTTGGACATAATCATGATTGTTACGCGCCGGTTCCTCGCTCTTCCTTCAGGTGTTTCATTTGACGCTACCTGCCGGTTTTCCCCATACCCCATGGCAGTTAATCGCTGCGGATTTACGCCATTTCCAATAAATAAACGTACCACGCTGCTGGCGCGCGCGGTCGACAATTCCCAGTTCGACGGAAAATGAAGGGTATGAATAGGAATATTATCCGTATGCCCTTCAACTTGAATTTCATGCTCATGTCCTTGCACAACCGCGGCGACGGCACGCAATGTCTGGATGGAGTTTTCAGCAAGTTGTGCGTGGCCGGGTGAAAACAAAACACTGGCGTTTATTTCTATTGCAATTCCCTGCACACTCTGCGTGACACTTACTCTTCCATCCTGGACCAGCGGCGCCAAAACATGCATTATATCGTTAGCCATAACCCGCATTTTTTTCTGCCGAATAAATCTTTCTTTTTCTTCTTGTTCGTCTAAATCAGGCGTTTCATCTGCCCGCTCGCGTGCCGGGTCTGTCGCCTCTTCTGGTTCGGGATCAAGTTCGAGGTCAGTTTCGACGGGCGATGGTATCGTTGCGGCAGGTTGTTTTACCTCCGATACGTTGCGTTGAAACGCATTGACCAACGATCCGCTGAGAACTCGATATTTATTTTCATTGACAGAGGAAATTGCATACATCACAACAAAGAATGCAAACAGTAAAGTAATAAAATCTGCATAGGATACAAGCCAGCGATCATGATTCTCACGATATTCTTGCAGATCATAATTTCTTCTTTTGCGCATTAGCGGCTTAACCTGAAAATAGCTGATTAATGAACCACGCAACCCATGTTTGCGCAGTCAATAAAAATCCGATTAAACAACATAACCTTTTAACCGGTTTTCAATGATTCGCGGATTTTCTCCATGCGCGATGGCAACCAGTCCATCTACCAGCATCTCTCGCATGACTACATCCTGAGCGATTATGCTTTTAAGTTTGTTAGCGACTGGCAGGAAAATCAGGTTGGCCAGGCCAACCCCGTAAATAGTGGCAACGAATGCTACCGCGATTCCGCTGCCCAAACGGTCTGGATCAGATAAATTTTCCATAACATGAATTAAGCCGAGTACTGCGCCAAGAATTCCAATGGTTGGCGCATAGCCACCAGCGGCTTCCCATATTCTTGCAGATTGCCGCTGATAGGATTCCAGCGAAAAACATTCCACTTCCATGGCTTCACGTAATTTATCAGGCTGGCTGCCATCAGCGAGAAGTTGCAATCCTTTTTTAGCGAGCGGATCTTTTGCAACTTGAACATAAGACTCGAGCGCCAACAAACCTTCTTTACGTGAAATATCCGACCAATGCAGAATCTGTTTAATAACCGCGTGCGATGAAACCGCAGGCGGAAAAAACACCCATGCACCCATTTTCACACCATTTAAAAAAACCCTAACCGGACTTTGTAGTAACACTGCGCCGACCGTGCCGCCGACAACAATTACAAAAGCTGCGCCCTGCAGTAGCGAACCAATGTGCCCTCCTTCCAGCATTTGACCGGCAATGATGGCAATCAGTGCCAGCAAAATGCCGACGACACTGTTAAAATCAATACGCGATGGTTTATTCACTGCAGCGCCCCTCGTCGTGTTCTGCAATTTTCAGCACTTTTATTAAAGATTTCTCATGCGGCTACGCAGTCGCGCGACTGCTTGTGTATGTAACTGACAGACCCGTGATTCACTGACACCTATTACTTCACCAATTTCCCGTAAATTCATCTCTTGTTCATAATGCATTCCCATAACCATTTTTTCCCGCGGCGGGAGATTCTCAATGGCTTTTACTAGCAGCGTTCTTAAATTTTCATCCAGCAATATATCTAATGGATCTGCGCCGGAGCTAACGCATAACCGATCCAAAAACGAATCTTCATCTTCTTTCTGAAAATCTTCGTAATAAATTAATTGTGCACCGCGCGCGCCCTGTAATACCTCCTGGTATTCACTGATAGACATATTTAATTCATCTGCGAGATCCTGTTCGCTTGGTACACCACCTGTTCTCTGTTCCAGTTTTCTGACTGCATCCTCAATTTGCCGCATTTTTTTTCGTAAGCTCCGTGGCAACCAATCCGCTTCGCGCAGCTCGTCTAAAATAGAACCACGTATTCGTTGCGCTGCATAACTTTCAAATTGTCGTCCATACGAGCCCTCATAACGGTCAATGGCGTCAAGCAAGCCAATCATTCCCGCTTGAATTAAATCGTCCACCTGGACGCTTGCCGGTAATTTAGACATCATATGATAGGCAATACGCTTTACTAGCGGCGTAAATTCAGTCACAAATTGGTCTTTATCAATATTTCCAGTTGCAGTATACATATGTCTTTAAACCGTAATATTTGCCTCGCGAAGATGACTGGTGCGGATCAACCGTCGCACAAAATTCTCAACACCACCACTGTAATCATCCATGTATGAGCAATGCAACAGGTCATCTGCCAACCGTCTAAAACCAGCAGATGAAATCGCATCCGGGAATGCATCAACAACAGGGCGGCAAAGTTGGGTGGACCGCCGCAGTCGTTCGTCATATAAAATACACCCCATAAATTCCAGTGACACTGAAAGATACTGTCGGGCAACTTTTGAAATATTGTTATAAATTTCCTGTGCTTTGTGCTCAGAATCTACTTTACTGATAAGGATAAGAAAGTGTTTCTTTGCATACTCTTTACTCATAATCTTAATAAGTTTATAAGCATCAGTAATCGAAGAAGCAGATCCCGAAAGCAAGATTAATACCTGCTGCGAAGCCAGACTTAACGGCAAAACATGACTGGTACTGCCAATCGCGGTATCCACCAATACGACATCGATAGGCTTAGGCAAATCACTAAAACACTTTACTAACCACTCCTGTTCGACAGGTTTCAGATTTGCCAAAGAATGAATGCCACGCATTGCAGTCAATACCGAAACATCATGTGGGCCCCGCAAGATGACTTGTTCTAATGGCTTGTCGCGGTTAATGACATGCAACAGGTCATAGCGTGCCCTAAGTCCGAGATTCGCATTGACATTATTATGCCGGGGATTTTCGTCAAGAATCAAAACCTGCTTACCGTTTTTTGCTAATGTCATCGCCAGATTCACAACCACGCTGGTTTTCCCGACACCGGATTTGCCACCGGCAACGGTTAAGATACGAACCGTGTCACTCGTCCGCAGTGCCGCCAGACCGCGCAGCCCAGCAGCCTGGTCTTTAATAACTCTAGTCATGCGCAACTCCTGCATAAGCTTCGCGGAAATTACTGGTTGGACTATCGCTCGCAGCCATTACCAGCGCAAACTCTGAGTCCTGAAGAGAAAATGGTGAATCGCCCGGTACAGACTCAAAAGTACGATGGAGCAAGTAACGGGGATTGGCCGAATGGAGATCCTCGGGTACTTTCTGGCCATTGGCTACATAATGCAGAACCAGTTTGTGGCGAATTACGACATCTAATGCCACCCCGAGATTTACAGCTTCATCGACTTTCGTAATAATACAACCGTGAATGCCTTTACTTTGATAAGCCGAGATAACCTCATCCAGCGTGTTTCCATTACTGGTTGCGTTTATCAGTAATAATCGTTTTACGTCTGTTCCTCCGTCACAAAGCATAGCCACCTGCTCTGCGACCATCTGGTCACGCTGACTCATGCCTACGGTATCAATCAGAACCATATGTTTATTTTTAAGCTCGGATAACGTCAGTTGCAAATCATCTGTGTCCTTGATGCTGCGTACTGGAATTCCTAGCAGCTTGCCATATATGCGAAGTTGCTCATGACCACCGATTCGATAACTATCAGTCGTCAGAAGCGCTACTTTATCGGCACCATGGCGCATCACACCCCTTGCCGCAAGTTTAGCAGTGGTCGTAGTTTTCCCGACGCCGGTTGGCCCAATAAGCGCGTAAACACCACCATTTTCAATTATTTCATCACTCGCAACTGTTTGCAGGTTAAAAACGAGCGCTGACACTGCCTTTTTCATACTTTGCTCATATCTTTGGCTGACGGGCAGCTTATCGACCAAGCGTCTTGACAATAATGGACTAAAACCCGCACGCAAGAGATTCCGCAGTAATTTTGTCTTAACCGGATGACGTTGCGTAAAATTACCCCATGCGACCGTTGCCAACTGGTTTTCCATAGCATTTCGCATCGCTTTGATTTCAGTGATGATGTCACACATTAAAGATTCTGATGTCGGCATGTTTGGCTGGCTGAAAACTGCCTGTTTGTCAGATTCTGCGCAAAATGATTGCGAAAATACTGAGCTGTTTTGTTCTGATTTTGTCGTTTTTGCCGGCGCTTCAGGATTGGCAGTCAAATTAGACATTTCATTGCTTGCCAACGCCATAATTTCCACACCGTTCACTGTCTGGCGGTTCGACAAAATGACCGCATCATCACCGAGCTCGTTTTTAACCAAGCGCAAAGCTTCCCGTGAAGTTGCAGCAATATATTTTTTTACATTCATGTGTTGTTACCTCCAACAACGGAAGTTATCTTGATTTTCCTGGAATCTGGAATCTCTGAATGGGACAGAACTCTGAGTTGTGGCAAAGCACGGCGCAAGAACCGTGCTAACAACATCCGGATTG
The DNA here is from genome assembly GCA_021604405.1 of Nitrosomonas sp. GTDB lineage: Bacteria > Pseudomonadota > Gammaproteobacteria > Burkholderiales > Nitrosomonadaceae > Nitrosomonas. Next base: position 53,368 of record BQJA01000007.1, read on the forward strand.
AACTTGGTACGAGCAAAACTAACGGTAATCCCATTTGCTCCTGCCGCTGCGCAGCCGCAGCCGCGCTTTTTAACAGGGTGTCTGCAAGACCAGGTTCTATGCCGCCACCTGCGGCGACACCTGAACTAACTGCCTGTGTCAATATGGCTTCCAGTTCGTGGTGCAAATTCATCAATTGAAGTTCCGCGCCGGCAGGGAAAAACTGCTCGATAATGGCACGTCCCAATGCTGCGCGAACTATTTCAGTTAATTCTGCGGTATCCTGAGTATGGGCTGCATGTTCTGTCAACACCTCGATAATGGTGCGCATGTCACGAATATGTACACTCTCTTCCAACAAATTATGCAGAACTTTCTGTACCGCCGAGAGAGGCAGTAATTTTGGCACCAAATCCTCAATCAACTTGGGTGATTTCTGACTCAGATGATCAAACAATTGTTGCAGTTCTTGCCGTCCAAGAAGTTCTGCGGCATGTGTATGGATCAAATGATTAATGTGTGTTGTCACAACGGTGCTGGCATCGACAACGGTATAACCATTATTTTGTGCCTGGTCGCGCAACGTTGCTTCAATCCAGACGGCGGGAAGACCAAAAGCCGGATCGCTGGTTTCGGTGCCTGGCAATGACATGGTAACGCGGCCGGGGTTAATCGCCAGAAACATGCCGTTATAAGATTCACCCTGCCCAATGACGCAACCTTTCAGGGTGATTCGGTAGGTATTGGGCCTTAATTCCAAATTATCACGAATATGCACAACTGGCGGCAAAAATCCTATTTCCTGCGCAAACTTTCTTCGTATGCCATTAATTCGTTTTAGTAAATCTCCCTGCTGCGCTTTGTCTACCAGCGGAATTAAACGATAACCAACCTCTAGTCCCAGAATGTCAACAGGGGACACATCCTCCCAGCTTGCATCCTGAACTTCCGTCGCGGGTTGAGGTTGTGCGACAGGTTCTTTTTCCGTTACAGCGGCACGGGTAGTGATCAGATACGCGCCAGCACCAAGAATTGCCGACAGTAACAGAAATACAAAATTTGGCATGCCAGGAACAAGTCCCATTGTGCCAACAATGGCCGCAGTAAGGATTAACACTTGCGGCCGATTAAACAACTGACTGAGAACTTGCTGGCCAAGGTCTTCATCTGTGCTGACACGGCTGACGACCAGACCAGCCGCCATGGATATGACCAGTGCCGGGATTTGCGCTACCAGTCCATCGCCAATCGTCAGAAGCGTATAATTTTTTGCCGCGTTGCTGAGGTCAAGGTCGTGCTGCGCAACGCCAACTATTAAACCGCCAATGATAGTGATCAACATCACCAATATCCCGGCGATGGCATCACCGCGGACGAATTTGCTGGCGCCATCCATTGACCCGTAAAAATCCGCTTCTTTGGAAATCACCGCGCGACGTTTGCGCGCTTCCTCTTCACCAATAAGACCGGCATTAAGATCTGCGTCAATCGCCATTTGTTTGCCTGGCATTGCATCCAGCGTAAATCGAGCACTTACTTCAGCAATCCGCCCCGCCCCTTTGGTAATTACGACAAAGTTGATAACCACCAGAATGATAAACACCACCAGGCCAACTGCGTAATTACCGCCCACCAAAAAATGCCCAAATGCCTCAATAACCTTACCTGCGGCATCCGGTCCAGTATGACCATCAAGCAACACAACACGGGTTGATGCGACATTAAGCGAAAGGCGTAACAAAGTGGTAATCAACAATACAGTCGGAAATGCCGCGAAATCCAATGGATCTTTGCTATAGAGACTAACCAGTAAGACGATGATGGCCAGCGCAATATTGAAGGTAAATAATACATCCAACATGAAGGTTGGAAGTGGCAATACCATCATCGCCAGTATCATGACAATCAATATGGGACCGGCCAGGCTTTTGACGCCGTTTCCGGCCATTAAGGCTGCCGAGATTGATGAAATTAATGCATTATTCATTTGGATTGTCTGATATTTTTATCCATGTATTGCGTGTTAGCGCATTTCAGTTGAATCAACTGAGCTTGATGTAGCATGTTTACGTTGATTGATCTAATCCTTCGGGAACTGGCACATCGCCGGGTAATTGAGGCATTGTGCCCCCCTGCTCCCGATACCGGCGCAACTGAAAAACATAAGCCAAAACCTCCGCAACTGCCGTATAAAGCGTCTCGGGTATCTCTGTATCCAGTTCAGCGTGGTGGTACAATGCACGCGCCAACGGCGGGGTTTCCAGAATCGGCACACGGTTTTCTTCAGCCAGTTCACGAATACGGGCTGCTAACAGATGCACACCCTTTGCGACAACTTTTGGTGCGCGCATCGATTCACCCTGGTAGCGCAAAGCAACGGCATAATGGGTCGGATTAGTTACAACCACGTCAGCCTTAGGAACTTCCGCCATCATGCGGCGGCGCGCAGCTTCGCGCTGTATACCCCGGATACGCGCTTTTATTTGCGGATCTCCTTCGGTTTCTTTGGTTTCTTTGCGAACTTCCTCTTTTGTCATTCTGAGCTTCTTGGCGTGCTCCCATATTTGAAAAGGAACATCGATCGCAACGATCAGCATCATTGCACCCACGATAAAAAGAAAACTAAACCCTAACAACTGACTCATATGGTTAATACCCAAATCGACCGGTAGCGTCACTAATGCCAGCATGGTGTCCTTGTTGTGCCACATAACTACCATACCTACACCGCCAATGATCAATGCCTTGGCAATCGCTTTCACCAACTCAATCAGACCGCGCACCGAAAATACTCTGGTAAAACCTTGAACCGGGTTTAAGCGCTTAAAATCCGGCAAAAGTGCTTTACTGCTAAATAACCAGCCACTTAATAGCATGGGTGCAAAAAATGCCACGATTAAAAGTAACAACAACAAAGGACCCAACGCCCATAACCCTTCAACAGCCAACTGGTTGAGTCGAATCAACATCAGGCTGGTGTCATATGCGATTTCACGTTCCATCTGCATGCCGGCGATCATGATGTTGGATAAATGGTCAAGCAAACCAGCGCCAAGAAACCACAGTCCCACAGCCGCCGCCATTAATACAGCAAAAGTTGTAAGCTCCTGCGATCGTGCGACCTGGCCATCTTCCCGCGCTTTCTCAATGCGCTTGGGTGTCGCCGGTTCTGTTTTTTCGAGATCGCTATCTTCTGCCATGATTAGTTCCAAATTAAGACTAGCGAATTATCAGTGGCTGTAGCACAATTCAATATGGGAAACAAACTGGGATTATTCCCGCTATTTTGAATCACATTTACTCCTGACGCCCTTATATAAGCCATTAAAAAAAATAGAAAATATATATTTTCTAACAAACTGGATTCAGACAAATTACCTTAACTTGCGACCTTAAATGTCTTTCACCATACGATTATTTTGTCGTTTTCTGACTACATTTTTTTTCCTGTGCATCATCTTCGCCGCCGTTGTCTGGTTGTTACTCAGGAGTAGTTTGCCGCAATATCAGGGCGAGACAAATTTGTCCGGGCTTGCATCACCAGTAACGATCGAACGCGATGCATTGGGCAGTGTTACGCTTGAGGCGCAAAATCGGCTTGATTTAGCTTATGCGCTTGGTTATATTCATGCACAAGAACGTTTTTTTGAAATGGACCTGATGCGGCGTCGTGCCGCCGGCGAATTGGCGGAATTATTTGGTAGTGCAGTCGTTTCCGCAGACCGCAAGGCACGGCAATATCGAATGCGTGCGCGCTCAAAAGACATACTGGCACGACTCCCGTTAGCGCAGCGCCATTTATTAAATGCTTATAGTGATGGAGTCAATCAAGGTCTCGAAGCGTTATCAATCCGCCCCTTTCCATACCTGTTAACGCGAACTCAGCCACACCCCTGGCGGGCACAAGACAGTTTATTAATTATCAAGGCGATGTATTTCACGCTGAATGATTCAACTAAAGACCGGGAACTGGCGCTTTCAGTTATGCATGAGGCATTACCCGAGACGGCCTATCAATTCCTGACTGCCAGCGGAGGCAGCTGGGATGCGCCTTTAATCGGCGACGCACCAGATTGGCCGCCCCCGCCAACCGCAGACGAACTCAACTTGCAGAAGCTCGATCCAGGCTTACTACGTCACGATTATGAATACAGTGACAATGTGCCTGGCAGTAACAGTTTTGCTGTTACGGGCACGCTTACGGACGGTTCTTCGCTGGTGGCCAATGATATGCACTTGGAACTGCATGTGCCGAATTTATGGTTTCACACCCGCATTATTTATCCTAGTCCAAATTCTGATGACCACAATATTGATATAACGGGCGCCAGTTTGCCCGGTATTCCGATTATCGTTGCGGGTGCCAATCGACATATCGCTTGGAGCTTCACCAATAGTTATGGCGATTTCGCTGACTGGGTGCGTATTACATTAGATCCACAGGACAAGTCCCGCTATCTTGCTCCAACTGGCTGGCAACCGGTCACAACCTACCATGAGACGATACAGGTTCGTGGTGCAAAAAATGAAACATTGGCTGTCGATGAAACACACTGGGGACCCATTATAGCGACTGACTATGATGGGTCCCCTTTGGCGCTGGTTTGGTCTGCACTTCAATCCAATGCAGCAAATATCGAGCTGGTTAAGCTGGAACAGGTAGAAACGGTGAATGATGCCATCGCAATCGCACAAAATACGGGTATGCCTGCACAAAACTTTATCGTCGGCGATAAAAGCGGGAATATTTCGTGGACGATTGCTGGACGTATTCCACAACGCAGTGGAAATTATAATCCTCAACTGCCTGCTGACTGGCACCTGCCCAATACTGGCTGGATTGGCTGGCTAAAAGCATCACAATATCCACTCATTCTTAATCCAACTTCACATCGTTTGTGGACAGCCAATGCGCGCATAGCCCCGGATCACATACTTGGTTTACTGGGTGACGGTGGTTATGATCTTGGCGCCCGCGCAACACAGATTCGAGACAGTTTGTTTGACCGCGATCACTTCACGCCATCGGATATGCTGGCGATCCAGCTTGATTATCGCGCACTATTCCTGACGCGCTGGTACGAATTACTTCAATCAAGCCTTAACCAAGCACAAGGTGAACCGTGGCAAACAGAAATGCAACAAGCACTTGAAGACTGGGATGGATATGCCGCGGTTGATTCAGTTGCATATCGCGTCGTTCGCGCTTATCGGCAGGAGATTACTAAAAGCATATTGGATGGATTTGCCGCTGCAGTGAGACGCCGTCAGCCGGACTTTAAACTGCCCCCATTAAACCAGACTGAGCATGCCGTATGGCACCTGATTGAGCAGCGGCCGCAACATCTATTGCCACCCAATTATCGCAGCTGGGAAAATTTGCTTGTCGCAGGTGCAAAGCAAGTAGCCGATATCCTGCAAAAGCAACCGGGTGGCATAGCCGCACGCAATTGGGGAGAATACAATACGGCACATATCAATCATCCGTTCAGCCGTGCTTTGCCCGCATTGCTGAGAAAATGGCTCAATATGCCCGCTGAACCTCTGCCTGGCGATAGTAATATGCCGCGCGTGCAAACGCCTGATTTTGGTGCGTCGCTGCGCTTTACAGTTGCACCCGGGAAGGAGGAACAAGGTTACTATAATATGCCAGGCGGTCAGAGCGGGCATCCACTTTCGCCCTATTATGGCAGCGGTCATGATCAGTGGGTAACAGGAAACCCGACGTCCTTTTTGCCGGGTAGGCCGGAAAAAATACTGCGATTGCTCCCATTAGAATAATGAATGGGGTTTATCATTCCTGAACTAAATCAGAAATTCTCAGTTGATTGCTTTTATAATAAGGGATCTCCGTTTGCCGGACTTAAACATTGATCAACTGGGGATTTTATTAAACAAACAGCCGCAGGTACTATCATGTCGATACATTGCCGATAAACCAAAGTGTCGCGATAACTGAGTACAATAATACCCGGTTTCCTTTTGGGACAGGTAGTTAAGGCATTAAGACTGATTGCTGATAATTTGGTCCGCACAAATTTTTGACTCAACGCTTATTAAATATTACTGATTCTTTTCTTTACCACTTTTACTGCTTTGTCCACTTTGTCTTATTTTAGTTTCGGATCAAATGTGTAAAATAAAGCTATATAAATTTTCTAATAGTTTCCATTAGAAAAAAACAATAGTTTTCCCAATATACCTGGCGCGCCTGCTGCGGTTATTATGACCATCGAAAAAACGGCTTGAGATTAAAATGATGAATATTTTGTGCTGATGAGGGAATAATTTATTATAGATGTCCTGTGCCACTTATTCCGTTGTTTCATATATAGCCAAGTATACGGCATTAATTTTTCCAATGATTGCGGCACACCCGGACAATTAATAACTTTTTTGATAAACAACAACTCTGGAACTTATAGACTATGACACAATCGCAATTTACGCCATCCAGCACCGCTCCCTATACTGAGGAAGATATCAGCCGGCTGGTTCATTCTTTTTATGAAAAAGCCAGAAAAGATCCTGGATTGGGTCCGATTTTTGAAGAACATGTCATCGACTGGGATGCACATTTTGTGCAAATGACCGACTTCTGGTCAGGCAATTTGCTGGGTACAAGCCGTTTCCGAGGTGCGCCTATGCCGAAACACTTGGTAATTCCAGATTTGAATCCGCAGTTGTTTGAACGATGGCTACAACTTTTCAAACAAACAGCGGATGAACTCGGCAACCCGGTTTTGGCTGAGCAAGCGACAGGAATGGCCAACCGGATTGCAGGCAGGTTATGGATGGGATATCAAATGACGCATTTCCCTGGCAAGCCTTTAACGGTCCTCCATGAAGTGTAACAGTGTTTAATAACCAATTGTTTTTTATGTAATAATATTGTTAACATTTGACGTGGAAGATGTTATTTTTTCTGTTGCAAAGTTTGTCCCGGTGCCACGATCACATAGACATACGAATGTGATCGGCGCAAGGATTGGTCATCTTGGAGGGCTGTAGAGAAAACATAAACAAATAAACGAAACAAAGCAAAATATTGCGTTAAAACCAATAGCGTTATACATGACTGCACCAGCCCGCGTTGAATTTCTATATAATGCCTCCTCAAAGCGGACGGGTGCGGTTTTTTTGACGGCTTGTGCATTTATTCAGGTCTGATTCCAACGCATCCGGATCGGCTAATTTGCGAACGCGTTGTTGTTGAGCGGATACCGTTTGGTGCAAGGTGTTTGTTGTATGAATTTCAAACATTATAATAGTTACTGACGATGGAAAACGATGGAAGAATAAAAATATTATTTGTGTGTATGGGTAATATTTGCCGGTCACCGACGGCAGATGCAGTGTTTAAGCATCATGTAAAAATGGCTGGACTTGACCATGCGCTGCTGGTCGATTCAGCGGGTACGCATTCATATCATATTGGCAAACCGCCAGATGAACGTGCGCAACAAGCCGCGCTGCAACGGGGTTACAAAATGCATGACTTACGCGCCCGGACTGTGCAGAATGATGATTTCGTTACTTTTGATTATATCCTGGCTATGGATAACGATAATCTTTCTGAGCTCAGCTACCGTTGTCCGGACCGGTTAGACCACAAGCTTGCGCTTTTTATGAAGTATAGTCCGAATTTTTCGTCTTGCACGGAAGTTGCTGATCCATATTTTGGTGGCAGTCAGGGATTTGAGAATGTACTGGATATGGTGGAAAGCGCCAGCCAGGGTTTATTGGCGCACATACGCGCACAGCTTTAGCGTTTAATGGGGCCGACAAAACTGCCGACCATGACTTATTAAACCGATGTATATTACTATCGCCGCAGGAAATTATTCCTTCTCCACGCTTTTACTGTACCATCCAAATGTCAGAAAAATATAGACGCTTAAAAATTAAGTGACAGCTCATTCATTTTTAAAGTGAACGCACTCTCATCAACGTAACCGATAATTAATGTAACAGAAATGCGATATACCGCACCATCCTGGTTACCTGGCGGTAATTTACAAACCATCTACCCTTACCTGTTTAAACCCCGCAATTCAGTTCACTATCGACGCGAACGCTGGGAACTCGAAGATGGTGATTTTATTGATATTGATTGGCTCGACGGTCCAATTAGCGCACCGTTGGTCGTGCTATTTCATGGCCTGGAAGGCGGATCGAAAAGTCATTATGTTTTGAGTATCATGAGTACGATACAAAAGAAAAACTGGCGCGGTGCAGTGATCCATTTCCGTGGGTGTTCTGGTTTACCCAATCGGTTGGCGCGCGCCTATCATGCTGGCGATTCAGATGAAATTAATTGGATGCTGCATCGAATCTTTTGGGAAAGTAAACTTTTGGACTCTGAAATACCGCTTTATACCATCGGAGTCTCTTTAGGGGGTAATGCTTTATTAAAATGGTTGGGAGAGCAAGCTAAAAAAGCGGGTCAGATCGTTACAGCTGCGGCTGCAATTTCTGTTCCACTTGATCTGGCGGCTGCAGGCGCGGCATTAGATACGGGCTTTAACCAGTTTTATACACGCCATTTTTTAAGCACACTAACATACAAAGCATTGGAAAAACTTGACCGTTTTCCTGGTTTACTGGACGCGCGCGCTATAGCAGCATGCAAAACATTATACGAATTTGATAACCTCGTAACCGCGCCGTTGCATGGTTTCCGCAATACTGAAGAATACTGGGAACAGTCCAGCAGCAAGCCTTGGCTTAAGTATATCCAAGTGCCAACA